>NZ_JACRGA010000015.1 GCF_016217785.1 Methanobacterium sp. | reverse complement strand
CGACCCACTCACCAAAACAATCACTTGGATCATCCCCTACATGCCCAAAGGCGCAGAATCCACCCCCGGCGCAATAGCATTCATGAACGTATACGTCAGAGCACTCGACACCGGCGTAAAAACCACCAACCTAACCAACACTGTCACACTAGTATCTCCAGTATATGCTGTACAACCATCTAAATCATACTCAATTACTGTCCCCGAAGCACATGATATACAAGTTGATCAGAATGTAACTGGATCAACAAATTACGATGATACAATCACAATCACAATCACTGCTACTAACAATGGTCCTGATAACGCTACCGGAGTGACCATAAAAGATTTACTCCCCTCTGGTCTCGAATGGGTTTCAAATACTCAAAGTTCAGGTACTACATACGATAAAACTACTGGAATATGGTACATAGGAAACTTCAACTACGGAAATGCACCAAAAACATTAAACATAACTGTCAGAGTGAAAACTACAGGCACTATCAAAAACACAGCCTTTTTAACAGCACCATTATTACCTAATTTCCTAGATTGGAATTATGATAATAATGCACAAACCTGCGTGATTGAAGTTCCTGCCGCAGCAGATATTGGTGTTGACCAAACCATAAACGATACCACCCCTAACTACTTAGATACGGTTACAATCACGGTTTACGGGAAAAATTACGGCCCTGACTACGCTACTAACGTCAAAATTACTGATTTACTCTCACCAGGATTAGAATATGTTTCACACACCACCAATCACGGTAATTACACCAACGGTGTCTGGACAATAAACAACCTGCAAAATGGGGAGGAAGCAACCTTAACCATCATAGCCAAAGTTATAGAAGCTTGTTCATTTAACAATACCGTTAACCGGACTGGCGGATCACAATTTGATTACAACCCCTCAAATGATGTTAAAAATGTGACCCTGAACGTGCCAGAAGCAGCCTATATCGAAGTAAACAAAACCGCAACACCATCCAATCCTAACTACAAAGACACTGTGACTTACACTATCACTGCCACCAACAAAGGACCTGACAACGCCACAGGTGTAAACATCAACTACACCTTACCAACTGGAATCACTCTAATTGGAAGTAGTGCGACTAAAGGATCTTACACTAACGGTGTGTGGAACATTGGAAGCCTCCAAAATGGAGAAACTGTCACTTTAACAATAACTGCCCTAATTAATGCAACTGGAACCATAACCGATAACAGCTTAACTGTCACTCAGGATCAGGACATCTGGAATAACACATTACCAGGACCAGTTAACTGGAACATACCACAATCAGCGGACATAGAGGTAACCCAGACAGTCAGCAACAGTACACCCACTGCCAATAATAACGTGAACTTCATCATCAACACCACAAATAACGGCCCAGATAACGCTTCAGGCGTTGAGGTAACTAGTAAACTACCAACTGGATTTACAGTATCCGGTTGGAAAGTTTCATGGAACGGAGGTTTAAACTGGATTAACAACGACAGTTCATACAACCCAACCACCGGACTGTGGACCATTGGAGCCCTAACTAACGGAGTTAAAGCCATACTCAACATCACTGCCAATGCAACACAAATGGGCAACTTCACCAATAACGCAAACAAAACTGCTGAAACCCAGTACGACTGGAACAACACCAACAATGGCCAGAACGTTAGCCTGGCAGTTACCGGAACAATACCTGACGATATATTCACAGATGAAGGAACTCAAAGCGGAACTGTTAACACAGATGACGGAACAACAACCGCCATTACACTACCATTCAACATAACCCTCTACGGCCAAACCTACAACACCATTTACATCACTGTTAATGGAGCCATTGGATTAGGAGCCCCAATCCAGGGACCATACTACTACCAACTCCCAGAATCAAACACGTTAAACAGATACGTAGCCTACATAGCCCCATTCTGGGCTGACTTTGATGTGGCCCACATTGGTAGTGTCACTTACCTCATAACCAACAATCAAATTAACATTACCTGGTATCAAGTACCATGTCACAGTGATAACTGGAATTCCAACCGAGTGAACACGGTAACCCTCATAATAACCAATGAAAGCACCTACGGATTTATCTACGGCGATCTTGACTGGAAAAACGACCCCGATGATTCATATCCCTCCTATGCAAGGATAAGTAAAGGAGACAACGGAGCAACCTACAAGAACTTCTGGACTGGTGCCCAAGCTCTTAGTGTTATAGCCAACAAAACCATCTGGTTTGATAGTAATGGGAATATTATATCACCACATATTGGCTTAAACTATACAGTAAACAATAGCACTCCTAACTACCACGACAATGTGGTTTACACTATTGTTGCCACAAACACTGGAACTATTAATGCTACTGGAGTAAAAGTTAAGGCATTACTCCCTTCCGGATTAAATTATGTTTCAAGCAGTAGCACAGATTATGACAGTGCCACTGGAATATGGAATATTGGAACATTAGCACCGGGTGAAAGTTTAATCTTAACCCTAACTGCCTATGTTAACAAGGTTGGATCAATTATCAGTTATGCAAATACCACTGCACAGGACCAGTACGAAACCAATGCCTATGATTCTAAAAGTCTGACCATTACCGTCCCTAACGCTGCGGACATTGCTGTAGCAATGACTGCCACTACTTACACACCCCGTGTAGGAAACGACTTCTACATAACAATAACAGTAACCAACAACGGGCCTAGCACTGCCACCGGAGTGCAAATAACTGATCTGTTACCATATGCACTACAATATAGATCAACAACATACACTTCACAGGGTAGCTACAGTTCTACTACGGGGGTATGGAATATAGGAACTCTTACTTCTGGACAAACAGCAACTTTAACCATCAGAGTGAGACCAAGAAATGGTTACGGAGGTCAAACTGTAACCAATACAGCTACAAAAACAGCAGAAACTCAGTACGACCCATTAACATCCAATGATTCAGCTTCAATCAACCTGAACATCCGTTCATAAAAAAAACTCATAGGAACAATATACTCTGATTTAACATTCAGAGTATTTTTTTTAATTTTTAATCTGAGTATATTAAATAATATAATTTACCACTAAAATAAAGTTAAATTAATCATTCTATGAGATTCCAAGTAATTTTAAGTAACTAAGCTGGCAAAAACAGTCATTTGATCGCTACCAGTCCATTTTTTTCCATTTCTTTAATTAATTCAACCGTATCAGCATAACAAGTTTCCTCATCTACTTCATACTCTTCTAAGATCTTGTCAATGATTTCCAGTAGGGTTATAGGATTCTGAATGAGTTCCCAGATTACAGTTCCTATCTCATTAAGACCATAGTAAACTCCTTCTTTCATGTCCAGCATGGCGGTTTCCCCACCAAGGTCACAGGACACCACATCTTTATTAACTACGATTTTTGATGATCTGGATAATTCTGTCATTTTTAAATTCCCCAATTATGTTTTATGAAGAAATGATTATTTTTTTAATTTAGAATTTATCTAAAATATTGGCCACTATAAGATTTAATTATGCTGGTTGGAGAAGGTCTTGAATCCAAGATAAGAATATCTATATTCATTCAAAAAGGGAAAATATCTACCAAAAAATGAAGATCATGGGCAGAAAAACCTTGAACAAAACATCAAACACCAATAACTTTACACTCTCATTTTATATGATAATGAACATATATTACAATTTATAAAATATTTAATAACCAAAGAATGTTAATTTTATATATCGTTAACCATATACAACTAACAATGCCTTATGTAAACCAAAAGGAAACAAAACAATCAAAAACCATAGGTACAAAATTAACCCCTAGGGAATATGAAGAAATATCCGGCCTGGTCGATGCAGGAATATATTTAAGTGCCTCCGATTTTGTAAGAGAATCCATAAGAGACAAACTCAAAAGCATCAGAGTAATTAAAATCAGAGACGTTGATTATGAAACTGCTAAAAAAGAAGTTTTAGGTTATTATCGTAGCTATGATGAAGCCTATATCTCTGAAGTATCCGAAGACCTGGAACTAGACCTGGAACTGGTAAACCAGATAACTGAAGAATTAGAACATGAAGGACGTTTAAAAGGGATTTGAATGATTAATACTAACCAGGGAGATATCATAAAAGGGAACCGAATCATCGGAGAAGCCCGGAAAATAACAGATATTCAGGTAATTGTTAAATCTGGGCGACATAAAACCCAGAGGATTATTTTAAGGAACAATGTAATGTGCATGATAGATAAAAAATTTAAATACATTTAATATTTTTCAAGTAACTCATCTTTAACTTGCTTTTCCAAATCGGCAATACTGATTTTTTAAATCCACATCAATAAGTTTAAGGTGTTATACCAACATCCTCTTCAACAACCCGGACCATGTCCTGAATATTATCAAAGGAATGGACCAGCACCAACTTTTTCACGGTAACATTATTCAAAAGCTGTGCGCAAAGAATTAAATTCTCCTTCTGAGTGGTTTGCTGGAATATACGGTTGGCAACCGAGTGACGGATTAAGTCAATGAGGTTTTCCTGAGACTTTAAAACTGATATTCTACTTTCAGTTTTATTTGACGTGCCATCTACAACCAGGATATCCTTATCCCTTTTCCCGGTCTTATTTTCATCCCGGATTTCAGGATTATTATCCTGCTCATCCTTTGAAACCTTCTCAATAACGTAGATCCTCTCCAGGTTCACTGGCTCGGTGGAGAACCCATGGGAGGCATCACAGAACACCTTACCAGCCAGGGTCCTTATGGGAGTTAGAATATCAGTGTGCCCCTTAACCTGGTTATACGCTTCCTCTGATAAACGCACATGGGGATAACCCGGATAAACCACTGGTGATCCTTTATTATCGAATTTTATGGCTAGGATGTCATCTGCCACTAGTGGATAACCCTCCACGTAGAGGTGGATGGCAGTGGTGGACTTACCATTACCACGGTGCCCTAAGAAGGCCACTGCACCACGACACATATTCACCGCACTACCGTGCAGGACCAGAAATCCCCGCTGGTGTAATAAAAGAGCCATCACCGGTCCCAATATGAAAGGTATAATATTCAGTTCATCAGAACTTTCCAGATCTCTTTCAGGCTCCACAGTCACCTCTTTCCCGTTACTGATTCGAACCTTTCCAATAGTATCCCACCATAAGTACACATCACAACCCTTAACCAGGTAGTTGGGTCCCTCTACATCTGCCAGGGTTACCTGGGTAGGGTCAACTTTTCCCAGGGTGATCTTCACATCAGAATTACCTGAACTTTCGATCATTCCAGGTAATTCTATTTCTGATGAAATCTCCAGCCCAAATGCTTTATAATGGAACATTCTTTGTTTTCTCCATGAGATTAAATGGTATTAGAAGTTATTTAGTGTTTTTTAAATATAATATTTTTATTAATATATTAATAAAATAAACCGTATAAATCAAAATTAAGGGTAAGACAGGATAGAAAGAATCCAATTATAGGCCCTTATCATTACTAAGTATTTTATACATCTTCATCCCAACAACAGTTTATGAAACTCTCATCACAGAAAGACCTTTTACTGCTTATCATCCTCAGCGGGGCAGTTCTAATAATGAGCTGGCTGAAGCTGCTTAAAGGATATCCATTATCATTTTTACCATCTATTTTAGTCTTAATTCTACCAGGATACGCACTGATAACTGCCATCTGGCCCCGTGATGAGAAAATGGGCTGGACTCTCCGTGCAGGTCTGGGCCTTGTTCTGGGAGTCTTTTTCATCCTCTTTTTACCACTCATATTCAGCAGTCTTAAATGGAGCTCCTTCACCGGGAACCTCAATCAGATACTCCTCATCCTGGCCATTGTGTTCTCCCTGGTAGCCATGGTCCGGCGGAGAGAACCATCAGGAAAGGAAGAACCTACCCGTAAAGATGGGCAGCTCACCCTGGAGGAATCCATCCAGCGTGCAGTGTTAATGCGTCAGAAGGCAGAGGCAGAACCAGATGAATACGAGGATCACTACGAAGCTGAAGATGAAGAATACACAGAAGATGAGTACTATCCTGAAGATGAAGAAGACACTGCAGAAGAATACTATCCTGAAAAAGATTTAGGGGAAACTGAAGAACCTGAAAAAGAAGAGCCTGAGATAGATGAACCTCAAAAATATCAGGATTTGAAAGAGGAAAAACCTCTGCAGTATGAGAGACTCAAAGATAAATATCCATACGATGAAGGTGAACACCCTCCTAGTGAGGATGAGTACATCTTAAAAGAGGATGAATATTCCCCAGATGAAGATGATCATCCCAAGGGTGTTCCCCTAAGGGTGGAAAAACAGGTTAAAACATCCACCACTGACTACGAGGCGGAGATGGATAAACCAGTATGGACTGATGAACCGCCAGAAAAGAAGCCGGGTTTTAGAAACTGGGATCTGGTGATGATCCTCTTTTTAAGTGGGATTTCACTCCTGTTCCTCTATTTCAATCCCCTAAAAACCACCACCACATCCATCATATTCTTTATTTTACTCCTGTTTATCTTAGGCTACGCAGGCCTAACCATCATCTTCCCTGATAAATCAAAGACCAGTTCAAGGAATCTAATAATAGCCAGCGTGATTATTGCAATTATCCTTTTCATCCTATCTTTCATGGCCTGGACCTCCCATCTATTACCATCCATGCCCAAGTACCTGGTGCAGATAATGTTCGTGGCTTCGGTGATACTCTCAGCCGGAGCATTCATCAGGAAATGGCGCTCAATACATGACACTGTTCCAGCTGAAGACCATGAAGAGATTCCCCAGGATCTTGAGGAACCCTTCAAAGAACCAGAAGAAGTTGGACCAGGGGAAGAACCAGAAGAACTGGAAAAACCAGTAGACCTCGCTGAAGTTGAAAAAACAGAGGAACCCCCTGAGGGGGAAGTGGACGAAACAGAGTTAACTCCTTCCCAGACAGCAAAGGAAGAGACCCTTAGAAAATTACAAACTATTAGTACGCCTGTGAAAACTGATAAAGAGATTACTGGAGAACCTGTGCCTGAAATACCGTCTAAAGATGATAAATCTTATCAAAAATTCTTAAGTGGTTCTAAATGGGAAAAGGCATTATCCATTATTTTGATTATTAGTTTAGTTTTAGCTATTTCCGCTACAATTTATATTATAGTCACCCCTAAACAGGGTGAGAAATTCACTGAATTCTACATCTTAGGACCGGATGGTAAGGCCAGCAACTATCCCACCAATCTCACCACCGGCCAGAACGGCTCCATGATCATTGGAGTGGTGAACCATGAATACACCACCACGGATTATCTACTGGTAGTGAAGGTGAATGATACCATCCTTATAAATGAGACCATGACCTTAACCAATGGACAGAAGGTGGAGATACCCTACACTTTCACCGCAGGATCCACCGGTCAGAAGAAACTGGAGTTCCTGCTCTACAAGTTACCGGACAATGAGACAGCTTACCGATCCCTGCATCTGTGGCTGAATGTGGGTTAAGTTAATACAGAACTTAAAATGTGGGTTTAAGTAATATCCTGGAAATAATGGGTATCCAGAAAAAATAAGATCCAAAAAAAGTGAGTGTACAAAAGGGAGGGTATACTCAAAAAAGGTGGTATACAAAATCAAGTAATAATCACTTGATTCAATTATCCCCCTTCGAATAGCATTCCTTTTTATTTTCACTTACTTTCCACAGTAATTAATCAAGTGGGTGTATGTGACTACCTTCACAAAAATAGATTAGTAAAGCTTATTTATCGTTGAAAAGATAATACACCTATCCAGTTTATTACTTTAGCCATCATTTAATCATTTAAACCGATTAAGTGGTGATTATTGCAATTGGAACCGTATATTGTCAGAAAAAGGAAAAAAATATATATTAAGAACAAAAGAAGGTATACACATGATATCGACTGTTACCACAACCACAACCACTACAACCACCACCACTGCAGCCACATCGGCAGCCACTGCAACCACTGCTGTGACTTCTGCAGACATTATGGGCTATAGTTTAATAGCCGTGGTGGCCCTTATAGCGTTTTTGGCTCTCAAGGAGATTTTAAGCTCCGAGGCCCACAAAAATAGTAAAATAAACAATTTTATTAACAGCTCCAATGTAGCCATACTCCCGTTACTCTTTGTATTCGGCGCAGTAGTCACCTACAAAGTTGTTACCATAATCTAGGAGTGGTCTTAAAATGAAAAACAAATTAGGATTATTTGCTATCCTGGCAGTAGTCATAGTGGTTGTGGCTGTATCCGGATGCAATGACAATACTTCATCCAATAACACTAATGCTAGTGCCATTAATGAAAAGAGCACTAAGCTTGCAATTATAAACAATGGTACCACCTGGGCGCATGTGGAAATGGTTGCCAATGCCACCCATAAAAACGGAACAAACATGACCTTATGGGCAGATACATTCATAAAACCCAACGGAAACTTAACCATTGATTTATCCCAGGCACTGGGCTACGGTAACGAACCATTACCTGCAGGAACCACTATACGGGTACAATCTTGGAAAGGAATATTCAACACCACTGGTGGTGGAGTTGGAAGCCTTAATATAGCATTCCAGGGTTGGTCTAATACACTATATCCCCCATCAACCGCACAGGCTACCAATGTAAACTTCAACCCACTGAACATATCCACACTTCCATCAAACGTCACTGACAGCGTTGCCTTTATCGCAACAACACCCGAAGACCTTGCTAAAATACAATCTGTGGATACACCTGATCAGGAACCTCTCTTTGAGGAGGAATTAATCGTAGTGAATGCCGATGGATCAGTAACCATCACCGTCACCCGAGTTCCTGAATTGTGTCGTGCAATTGCAAGTATTGTCTAAAAAACACCCCCTTTTTTTATTTTTTATTTTGAACTTTTTTTTTGAGAGTTTACAATAGATCAAACAAAAATTTGTATTGGTTAAATAATGAATCAGAAAATCTTAATCATAGCTGTGGTACTGGTGGTGGCCTTTTCCGGTCTCGCTGTCCTGGAAGTTTCCAGTGGATTTTTCAGCGGCCTTGTTTTTGACCAAATCCCCTATAATTACTCTGCTAAAGTATCCATACCACCCACCAACCCCAATGATCCTAACTCCGGATCTCTGGGCGGGTTTTACAAGATCAATGGGAAGGGAAAGAACTTCAACTTCTTCTTAAAACTATCCGGTGCTGAAAAATCAGAAAGTCCCCTGGATTACACTGCGGATGGACTCAATGGTACTGGTAGAATTGATGAGATTAAAGTCAGTCCTGGAACCATTTATGCCCTCCTAAGCAAGGATATTAGGGGTGCCATGTTTAACACTACCTTTAAGGGACATATGAATCTGACCTGTGCAGCCTGGACTGGTGTCACCTATTTCCAGAATGATGGTAATAACTTTACTGGTAATTTCACCATTGATGGGGTGATGACTGATTGGGAAGGCAATTACACTTTAAAACGAGACAGTTTCCGTATCCTGGGAGTCAGTGATTTCATTTACTATCCTAACGATCAAAGATCTGCTGCTAAGAGTGTTCAAAAAACATACTATCTTTAAGTGCACTCCCTATTAATTTCCCATTTCTTTTTTTATATTACAAGATTTTTAAAATCAGTATCTTGAAGATCTATAATATCTTGAAGGATATTAAATGATATATCTTCCTTTATAAGTTTCAATGGAACTCTGTAGTTCAATGGAACTCTAGGCTTACTTACCCATAAAAAAAAACCTATCTTCTAAACTTATTCCCCTAAATCTTCAAAAATAGCTATTTTTACAGTTGTTAATCCTATTTGGGTTTTGGAATCTCTTATTTCTGAATCGTAAACTGATTCTATTTGGTTAAATCCTATAAGCGCCTATAAGCGATGTGTCCGGGATAACCAACCAGATAAAAACCAGACCAATGTAATCCAGGGGCAGCTGAACTAATGTATCCCAAAGGCTGCTAAATTCACAAAGGGCATCACCAGGAACAGCATGGAGTTAGATATTCCGTGAGCAACGGTTATTCCGAGGATGGATTTGGTTTTGATAAGACAGAAACCATAGAACATGGCCACACAGAACACGAAGACTAAATCCGCAAAGTAGATCCAGCCAATGTGCATGGTAGTGAATATCAGGGAGGTGTAGATGAGCCCGAATGCTGCTCCAAACATGTTGGTGGTGTTGTTTTGGAGGATACCCCTGAAAAGTAATTCCTCTGCCAGACCAGTGGATATTAACAGGATGAAAAAAGCCCCGATAAGAAGGAGGGGTGTGAACTGGGAGATAAGTGGATCTGGTTTGAGGATGAAAAACTCTATAATACCGGTGATGAATCCTGTGGCAGCAATGAGAACTTGAATTTTAATATTCCCCAGAACCAATCCCACATCCTTCATGGAAAGATTCTGACGGCGCATTATGACAATAGACGCTGCAAAAAGAGGTATTGCAACAATAGGGAACCAGTAGAGTGGTTTTATTTGCATCATGGGTATGGAAAGTCCCACAATGCGTATGATGGGTATGGGCATCATGCTGCGAAGCAGGTTGGAGAAATCATTCGATTCCACCATGGCTGCATTCACCAGAAGAGCAAAGAGTATGATGGTATGAGCTGCCAGCCCCCAGGTCTTATTAACATAAGTGGTTAACAGTTCTGCCCCGATCAGGGCTAAAAGGTAAATAATAAGGGTTATAATATAATTAGTGGGTAATCCCATCTGGAAACGTTTCTCATTAACCATTTCGGTGATCTTCAAGTTCATTACTCCTCAGTTTACTGGTAGCTTAACATAGGGATAGCTAGTATTATGGAAACTGGATAATTATCCATTAAAAAAATGATAAGGAGATTTTTATTGTTATTATCATATAATCATTTCTACATCACAGTTTATCGCATAATATAAAATTAGATATAAAGAATGTCCCCCACACCATTTGATTTCGATATTAACCCCTGTAAAAGTGATGAATGGTCTTTATTAGTTTTCAAAAAATAGTAAAAGGGTTAATTCTCAAAATGAGAAAAACCTTTGAGAAATTAACCTTAGTATAAGGTTTCGTTGATAAAACGAGTCTTTGTTTGATATAGGCCATCACTAGTTACAGAACGATTAAGTTCGAAAATTAATGTTCTAGTAAGTTTTCCCGTGCCTTTAGCTACAACGGTAACATTTTCAGCACCGAATTCAATATTAGTAAGGTTGTATGAAAATTTACCGGAACTATCTGGGGTGACACTTTGATTATTGATGGTAACACTTGCCCCTGGTTCTGTAGTTCCATTAATGTTAAATGTATCCATGTATATACTAACCGGTTCCATTTCTGTAACATTTAATGCCGTTATGGACATAACAAACCACATAGCACTGGCAGCGGCTACTATTATTATTATCACAATGAGAATTAAAATTCCAATCAAAATTTTAGCAGTTAATGTTTGTCGACTCCACCATCCTTTTTTTCCATCTCCATCTTTAGAATCTTCTGAAATTTTTAGCCCTCCCTTGAATATTTTTTTATCTCTAGAAACGAATGTAACAAAAACCAATCCTTTCTGTGGAAAAGATATAACATTATAATAAAAATAGTTATTGTTTGAGCATTAATTTTCCACCACTGGTAACGGGTTTAAGGTGACTCTGGCAAATGATCAATGAAACATTTGAAATAATATGCCTTTAAAGTTAGTCTGCGGTAGTAAAAGAATAATATTTATTGATTCTTGAAATAAAGTAGCCCCCATGATAGTAATTAACTACCATCTTTTTTCATAAAGACATAATATACCATATATCCATACTAATATTGCTGATGAAAAATGAGTGATTTTAAAATCTTACTGGTTGAAGATGAAAATATAGAGGCAATGGATATTAAGAATGCCCTGGAATCTTTTGGTTATCTAGTCCCATACATTGCTTCCAATGGAGAAGAAGCAATAGAAAAAGCCCTGGAAATCATGCCAGATCTTATTATAATGGACATCATCTTGAAAGGTAAGAAAAATGGTATAGAGGTTGCATCGGAGATTAAAAACCTCAATATACCCATCATATATTTAACTGCTCATCCTGAGGAATCCACAGTCCAACAAGCCATGGTCACAGAACCCTATGCTTATCTCATAAAGCCATTTGATATGACTCAACTCAAATTATCCATCCAAATGGCTCTTTACAAAAAAAAGATGGAACAGGAATTGAAAGAGACCGAGAAGAATTACCGTGAGTTAATTGATAATTCAATGGTTGCGATTTATAAAACCAATATAAATGGCGATATACTCTTTGCCAACGAAGTTATGGCTGAAATGTTTGGTTTTGAAAGTGTTGAAGAATTTAAAACAAGAAAATCTCAACAACTCTATAAAAATTTAGAAGATAGAAAAACCATCATTAAGAAACTCATAAAAGAGGGTAAATTTCGCAATCATGAAGTTGACATGATATCCCGTACTGGTAAAATAATTAACGTTCTTCTCAGTGCACATTTGGAAGGAAATATAATATTTGGGATGATAATGGATATCACCTCACGAATAGAGTCAGAGAAAAGGCTGGAAAAAAGCGTTTTACGTTTCCGTGCTTTGGTTGAATACACATTGGATGGGATTATAACCACCGACATCCATGGAAACATTCTATTTTTCAATAACAGCTTACTGAAAATGTTTGGTTACTCCAGATATGAACTACATAATTCTAACCTTACCATATTAATGCCTGAAAGATACCGGGAAAAATTCATGGAAAGTCTTAGACAATTTAGATTGACTGGTAAGCACCAATTAACCGGACAAAACACAGAAACCATTGGACGTAAAAAAGATGGCACAGAGTTCCCTTTTGAAATGTCACTGACCAAATGGCAAATAGAGAAAAAAGTCTATTTCACAGCCATCATAAGAGACATAACAGAACGTAACCATGCACAGGAGAAATTGTTAAACAAAGAGAAAGAACTTTCCTCAATTTACAAAAACGCTGCTGATGTTCTTTTTTCATTATCAGTAGAAGGAGAGAATAAGTACAGATTTACTTCTGCCAACCATGCATTTTTTGAAACTACTGGATTAACAGAAGATCAGGTTTTAGGTAAATATGTTCATGAAGTTATTCCGGAACCTTCCTTAACATTAGTTCTCCATAACTATGAAAAAGCCATTCATGAGCAAAAAACTGTTAGATGGGAAGAAGTTACAGAATATCCTGCTGGAAGAAAGTATGGGGCAGTTGCAGTTACACCCATATTAGATGAGAGTGGCCAGTGCACAAAGCTCATAGGAAGTGTGCATGACATCACTCAACTTAAATATTCATTAAAAGAAAAAGAAGTTCTCCTCAAGGAAGTGCATCACCGTGTTAAGAATAACATGCAGATAGTTTCCAGTTTGCTTAATTTGCAAGCTCAGCATGTAGAGGGTGATGAAATGGCTTATGATGTTTTAATGGGAAGCCAGAACCGGGTTAAGTCCATGGCCATGATTCATGAAAAATTGTACCAATCTACAGATTTAACACACATTAAATTTGATGATTACATAAAAAGACTAGTTTTAGATTTATTTTATTCATACGGCATCAAAGAAGATCAAATTAAGCCAATCATAAATGTAGAAGACATAATGCTGAATATTGAGACAGCAGTACCTTGCGGACTTATAATAAACGAACTGATCTCAAACAGCCTAAAATATGCATTTCCCGAAGGAAGAGAAGGGGAACTCAAAGTATCAGTTAAAAAATTTAATGATAACTATGAATTAATAATCAGTGATAATGGAGTAGGATTCCCCGAAGATTTAGATTACAAAAACACAGATTCACTCGGCCTGCAGCTTGTTAAAACTTTAGTTCATCAGATTGAAGGAACGGTTTCAATGAATTCAAATCATGGAACCGAATTTAAAATCATCTTCAAAGAGTCAGAATACAAAAAAAGAATATAATATTTACCAATTTAACAAATATCCTACAGTTTTTACTGTTTAACAAATCAATTAGTTATTGAATTTCATACTAGGATTCTTAATCTAAAAATTCAATCCCTTCACAAAAATTTTATTTTAACTAATGGTGTTTCAACTAATGTGTTTCATATTATCCCCTTTTGCAAATCCTGTTATTTTTTTAATCATCCATCTCATAATAATTTTTTATTCAAATGGGAGTTTATGAGATATAGGGATATTGGGCAACATATGATGCAGAATTAGATATTAGTATACAACTGTTATAAGATGAGGCATCTTGTACCCGCAAGAAAAATAAGAAGTTTTATAAGTTTTAACAAGAAATAACTTGTTTAATTAAAAACAACTCTCTGAAACATGCTTAATATTTGTATGTATTAAAATAAGAAAAAGAAATAAAATATGAGCCGGTAATCAATTAGTATTCTCCATATAAGGGGATTTAATTACCATAACAGCAAAAGTATGCAAGTAATAAAATATATTTCTAACTTCTTAAATAAGTATCATTAAATTATAATAATGTTGGTACACATAAATGTTATGTGAATATATATGTGAATTAATTATATTGTTACTATCATACAATATTATTAGATGTACCTTGATCAGATCTACCAGGAGGAATATTAATAAAAGTCACAGCCATTATACCCGCTTACAACGAAGAAAAAACCATAGGCAGCGTGGTTCTGGGAACACGTCAACAGGTATTACGGGTTATCGTTGTGGATGACGGCAGCCAGGACAGAACTGCTGAGCTAGCCAAGTTAGCGGGAGCTCAAGTGCTGGTCCACCCCAAGAATCTGGGAAAGGGAGCTGCATTGAAGACTGGTTTTAAGGCAGCTAAAGATGCCGATATCATAGTCATCCTTGACTCCGATGGTCAGCACGAGCCCCATGAAATACCCCGACTTTTAGAACCCATACTTAATGGCGAGGCTGATTTGGTAAATGGCAGTCGCTACTTAAACGGCAATGGTAAGAACACACCATCTTACCGGAGGGTGGGGCAGAACGTGCTGGACACAGCCACCAACATCAGTGGAAAGATGAATGTAACCGACAGCCAGAGCGGTTTCCGGGCCTTTGCCGGTCACACCATACCCATATTCCGTTTCCACAGCACTGATTACACTATTGAAAGTGAGATGCTCATTGAAGCAGCCAAGGCAGGTTTAAGGATTAAAGAAGTGGAAATATCCACCACCTATGGTGAGGAAACTCATCATAAGAAGAATCCATTCAGCCACGGAGTGAGTGTGCTGGTGCGAATCCTGCAGGATATGGAATTCAATCGACCATTATATTATTTCACCATTCCCGGACTTATTCTGATGATTGCGGGAATGATACTGGGTCTGAAATTCTTTGGCGAGTATCTGGGCGGACAGATGACCACATTATTACCAACCACCCTGGCAGCGCTTATAACTATTTTAGGAGCCTTCATAGCCTTCACCGGAC
Source organism: Methanobacterium sp. (assembly GCF_016217785.1). Classification (NCBI taxonomy): domain Archaea; kingdom Methanobacteriati; phylum Methanobacteriota; class Methanobacteria; order Methanobacteriales; family Methanobacteriaceae; genus Methanobacterium; species Methanobacterium sp. The sequence continues at coordinate 17,186 of NZ_JACRGA010000015.1, read as the reverse complement.
TGATCTTACACAGCGTATCCCGGATGATATGGAGAGCTATGGGAAAATAGACATGGAATTTAACTATTTTTATTAGAATAATTTTTTTAATGGATATTTTTTATTAGTGGAATACTATTTTTAATGGATACTTTTTTTAGTGGATTGCTATTTTTATTAGAATAAACACTACTCCACCTCATTTTACCCTTATTTTGATTAAAATAAGGAATTAAAACTAAGAAAATTAAATTAAGGTTATTAATACTGAGAAAGTGAATTGAATTTTTTGATTTTAAATTAAAGATTGATTTTAAAATAGAAATGTAAGAAATGACTATAATCCGGGTATAAAAAATAAAAAAAGAATTTTTTAGATAATTTTACAACACACCTAATCTAAAAGGATACTCTTTTTTAATTAAAGAAGAACCCTTCACTAACTATTCTCCTTGACCCTTCCGGTACTCATGTGTGAAGTGGGCATCATACAGTTTGGATGGAGTCACTTTATCTGTACCAAGCACATCCCCCACCACAATAAGGGCAGTTTTGGTGATACCAGCATCCTGCACCTGGTCCACTATGTCCTCCAGAGTGCCTCTGACTATTTTTTCATCCTCCCAGCTGGCCTTCTGAACCACTGCCACCGGTGTCCCGGGGTCGTAGAAGGTTAATAATTCTGCCACTACTTTACCGATCATATGCACTCCCAGGAATATGCACATGGTGGCCTGGTGTTCAGCCAGGCGGAAAATTGCCTCCCTTTCGGGTTTGGGTGTGCGACCAGAGGGACGGGTGATTATAACTGTCTGGGAAACTTCAGGCTGAGTTAACTCTGCTTCCAGTGCAGCTGCAGAGGCAAACAGAGAGCTCACACCCGGAATTATCTCATATGAAATGTTTTTAGCTTTAAGGTACTGTATCTGCTCAGCTATGGCTCCGTAAATAGCCGGATCCCCAGTGTGCACCCTGGCAACCAGCTTCCCCTCCTGAACAGATTTTTCCATTAAGTCTGCTATCTCATCCAGGTTCATCTGGGCACTATTATAGATACCTGCCACGGCTTTGGCTCCGGATAGGACCTCTGGGTTCACCAGGGATCCGGCATAGATAATCACATCTGCCTCGGCAATAACCTTGGCTGCTTTGATGGTTAGTAGTTCCGGGTCTCCGGGTCCTGCTCCTATGAAAATTACTTTACCTTGCATCAATATCACTCTCTAGGACTTTAACTGCATTTTTATTTTATAAAACTGATTCGAATATATATAAACTGATTCAATAAACTGATTCAAATCCTATAACTGCTTCAATTAAGTATAAACTGAATGTCAATTTAGAACTGAGATACTAAGTAATTGATCTCGCTTAATTGATTATAATTTGTCATAACTTAATTGATTATAAATTTGCCATTATTAATATAAAGTTAAAATATGGATATTTTTACTCCAGTGTGAATTTCTTTTCTTCCATTTCTATGGATCCATAGGGGCATTCCTGTATGCATATCTCACAGCAGCCACAGCTGGCCGGGTCAATCACTGCCTGTTCATTCTCATTTAAGGTGACTGTGTCCAGTCCAATCTGTACCTGGGGGCAGTGTTTGATACACTCGTGCTGGCATTCATCGGCTTCACAGGTTTCATGATCCACCACTGCTGATTTCATGGCAAATCCCAGGGCCCTGCGGACTGCCTCTTTAACCTGGTATCCAGCCAGGTGGAGCATGGTATCTCCCACCACAGGATCGGTGGTCATGCTGGCATTGCAGGGATAGTTGTGTAGTTTATTACCTGCTTCCAGCTCTGCTTCCTCAATGGGCAGGCCTTCAATGTTCTCAGCTATGTAGTGGGTGCTGCCACAGGGCGCAGTTCTGAGTACCTTCACCTTCTTAACAAGACCATCTGCATCTATTTCCATTTTGGGCTTGCCGAACTCACGGGCGAACTTGTCAATGAAGGTGTCTCCCACCGGTTCCAGGGAACAGAATGGTTTGGGGAATACGATTTTAACTTCAGGGGCAGATTCTTCAATCTCCCGCTGCAGGCCTGGTGGTACCTGTGTAGGGTCGTGGATTGGTATGATCACTGATTTTGCACCGCTTTTCCGGGCGATGATGGGTACCACCATGTTAATATCACCGTAGAGCCCCACTGCCAGGATGAGATCCGCAGTGGGAATGGATTTGGGTACGTATTGTTCAAAATCATCAATGAACTCCGGAAGGTCCTCCGGAATCTCTTCTAACCCCACCATGCTACTGGCCAGTCCCATTTCTGCCAGACTGTTGACAATACGACTGCCATACTTCCCCGAACTTATGATGTAAAGTTTCATTAATACTCCTCTCGACCCATTTTAGTTAAGAAACACAATCCATAAAAGAACACTTATCAGTAATTAGTCCTTAATTAAAAGTCCTTAATAAATTAGTTGATATTATTTTAATACTTAACAGGTTTTGTCTACCTATGCCCTCATATTGACAGTAATAAACGGAGACAGGAATAAAAGGATGGTGTGCTGAAAACTGATTATACTTGAACTGATTTTGCTTGATGATTTGCTTGAACTAATTATGCTTGAGGATTTACTTGAACTGATTATACTTGATGATTTGCTGAAGTGATTAACTACTTGACTGATTATCTATTGAAAAATAAAAAAAATATGAGTAGGTAACTTTTAAGGTTAATCTATTCCTTTAAAGCCCAGTAGCACCTTTTGGGAGAGATGATAGTTTCGTCTTTTTTAAGTTCTTTCATGATCTTATCGACTTCTTTTTTCTCCACACCAGATATTTGGCTGACTTTGGTGGCGTTTAAAGGTTCTTCAGAGTCTTTGAAAGCTTTAATCACCTTTTCTTTATTATCCATTGTATCACCTGCTTGAATTTTTCCATTTGAATCCATATTTCCATTTGAATCCATATAATATTTGTTACGAACAGTTTTTTTTGTTACGAACAGTTTTGATATAACTGTAAGAAAAAACTAGATTACTTCCCTTCCAGTTCAAACCTTCCACTTTTTATTTCAATAGCATCCAGTGGACATTCTTTTATGCATATTTCACAGTACCCACAGGTGGCAGGGTCAATAACTGCCTTTTGATCTTCATTAAGGGTTATGGTGTCCAGTCCGATGAGTACCTGGGGGCAGCTTTTAAGGCATTCTTCCTGGCATTTTTGGGCATCACAATTTTTAGGGTTCACCACTGCTGATTTGGTGGCAAATCCCAGGCCCCTTTTAACTGCTTCTTTTATCTGGTAGCTGGCCAGGTGCATGCTGGTGTCACCCACAGCAGGGTCGGTGCTGGTGCTGGCATTGCAGGGATAGTTGTGTAGTTTATGGGTGGCTTCCAGTTCCGCATCGTCTACAGGCATGCTCCACAGGGCTTTGGCAATGAAATTGGTTGATCCGCAGGGAGCTCCCCTTAGAACTTCAACCTTTTTGATGTACTTATCTGCCTGGATGGATAGCTGAGGTTTGCCGAACTTAATGGCGAACTGGTCGATGTAAGGGTCTCCCATCACTTCCAGGGAACAGAATGGTTTGGGGAATACAATGGTCACACCAGGGGCAGATTCTACGATCTCCTGCTGCAGTCCAGGGGGCATCTGCTGGGGATCGTACACCGGTATTATTGCGGATTTCGCACCAGTTTCCAGGGCTACCTGGGGGACGATCATGTTAATATCCCCTGATAGTCCCACTGCAATGATGAGATCTGCTGGGGGTAAATTTTTGGGAATGTAACTGGTGAAATCCTCTATGAATTCCGGTAGATCCTGGGGGAATTCTTCCATTCCCACTATGTTACTGGCCATTCCGTGTTCAGCCAGATTGTTAACCACCCTGCTACCGTACTTACCAGATATTAGAAGGTAAATTTTCATGGTTCCTCCAAAATTGAAATTAAAATGTAGAATTTGGATTGATATTTAGGATTTTTTGGATTAAAAGGTAGAATCTCTTATTCCTCCAGTTTTCTGCATTTGAAGATAACTGTACCCCCATCAGTGTAGGGTTTTCCAGGATCAACGCATTGCAGGTAGGCATGTTCTTCATCCCCTTCCCGGGTTAGTCCCAGAGTTAGGGGTATCCAGTCATGTTCTAAAATGGTGGTGTAGTGCAGGATGGTGGATAGTGCATGGGTGCAGAGTGCATCGGTTTTATCCAGGACTATTTCCGGATCCTTGAAAACCATACGGTCTCCCTGTTTGTAAACAGGACAGTTACCACGTATTTCATGGACAGTTATCTCCAGCATCTTTTTTAACCCCCGCATGGAATTTTTTTGGCCCTTGAAATTTAAAAAATAGGAAATTTATTTAGTTGGGAGTGGTTAACCCCCCAAAATTCATTAGTTTGAGAATATCATTTGTTTAAGGAATAAGCTCCTGTTTAGGGAATAAGCCCCTGTTTAAGGAATAAATCTTATTTCGGGAATAAACCCCATTTCGGGAATAAACCCTATTTAAGGAATAAACCCCATTTCGGGAATAAATCCTATTTCAGGAATTACCTTAATTTTAGGAATATAAACCTAATTTTGGAAATAAATCATTAATAATGGATTAATTTAGGGGATTTACCCTAAATTTTACATTAATTCGTCCCTGAGGTCGATGGTATCAGTCAGGTCAGGTCCAGTGCTGATTATGGTTACTGGTACTTTGGTTTCGTCCTGGATTTCTTGCACAAATTTTTTGACTTCTCCTGATAGGTCAGAATATTCAGTTACCCGTTCACAGGAGGGGTATAATCGGTCCACACAGGTTAATGCTATCTGGGTGGCTCCGTTGATCATGCAGGATTCACGGGCGAGATCCATGTCGAAGAGTCCGACTCTTCTCCTACGGCCGGTGACTGTTCCGTATTCTTCTATGTCCATTTCTTCGGCTGCATCCTGGGTGATTTCAGATGGGAATGGTCCTTCTCCAACACGGGTTATGTAGGATTTGAAAACAACAATAACATCATCAATACGAGTGGGTCCTACACCAATATCAGCGGCTGCACTAGATGCAGTGGTGTCCTTACTGGTTACAAAGGGATAAGTCCCATAATAAAGTGATAATCCGAATCCTTGTGATCCTTCAATAAAAACATCCCGTCCTTCATCCAGGGCAGTGTTAACTTCCAGTGGCACATCGGCGGTGTATCCTTCCATGGATTCAATGTCCCCGGCCAGTTTAATGGTTCGCAGTGCCCGGTCACGGTTGGCTGGTCCGCATCCAGTCCCGGTACTTCCAATCTTTTTGTACAGGTGGTCTGAGCCTTTGTCCTGTTCTTTGTGTTCTTCTTCAATGATGGCACAGCGATAATCAGCGAAGGTACGTCCTTTAACCTTGTATTTGTTGAGGTAGTCCAGTTCGTGATGGAAGACCCTTGGGTCAACCAGTACACCGGCCCCTATGAGGAGTCTTGCTCCTGTGTGGACAAATCCTGATGGGATCATCCGCAGTCCGTATTTTTCTCCGTTAAATTCCACCGAATGGCCTGCGTTGGGCCCTACTCCGGCCCGGGCAATGATTTCCGGTTTGTCCTGGTAGCAAAGGTAGGTAATACACTTACCCTTACCTTCGTCTCCCCAGCCTCCGCCTACTAAAATGTTGCATGTCATATATGATCATCCTCTTAGTGTAGTGATTTTAACCTCTTTTATATTGTCAATAGCCGCTTAAAAAGATTTTCCCACGGAACTATTAAGGAAATATTGTCCCTTAAATTTGTTATAACTCATCCTATGATATTAGATTGATTTTTTATAAATTTTACTGCCTTTGTGTTAGTGATAATCTCATTTTTAGTGGTATGATTTACTGGTGACTGGTGTCAGTTTTCAGGAGTAAACCAGGATGACTTACTGGTGTGGTTTGCTTCCCTGAGTAATGATTCTTTCAAAGAGTTCTGGGGTGTATTTGCGCTGCATGGATACTAGAATATGCTGGTTTAATGCTTCCTCCAATATTTCTACGGTCATTTTTTCTTCTCCCCTCCGGATACGTATGGCCTGGGCTATCTGAGCAATGTCCCTGGCATGGGCAAAGGTGGGTTTTAAGCTTTCCCCTCCCTGCATCTCGGGAATGTAAACTTTTCGGAATCGTTCCAGAACATCCTCACCATAGTCCTCATTTAAGAGGTCCAGGTTACGTTTAAAGACCTCCACAATCTCATCGGAACTTGGAACGTCCAGATAGACATGTAGAGGTGCTCGGCGGAGGTGGGCTTCATCGATGATGGTGATCTCCAGGTTGGTGGACAGGGCAGGTATGAAGTGGGTGTGCACAATTACCGGAGCCCCTTTCACATAGATCACATCCTTCTTGTTCTCTAAGGGTACGATCATCCGGTTAAGGAGTACGTTGGGGTCTTCCTTCTGCCTTCCCAGGTCGTCCAATAAGAGAACTCCCCCGTTGGCCTTTATTATGGGTGATGTTTCATAGACACCCTTGTTGGGGTCGTACAGTGTTTCCATTTTTTCAGTGCTTAGTTCTGAGCCGGTGAATACGAATGGTGCGTAGATCTTCACCCAGCGAGGGTCTCCGGGTTGTTCCGGGCGCAGTTTGTGGAAGTCAGGGTCCAGTAGTTGTATTATGTTACCACTGAACTCGATGTAGCGTGGTATGATGAGGGGTGGTAATATCTCCGACATTTTGCTGGTGAGGAATGTTTTACCAGTTCCTGGTGGTCCGTAGATGAAGAATCCTTTACCCCCAATAGCAGCTTCTGTGAGAACCTTTTTAGGGTAGGCCATTCCCACCACATCCCGGAAAGCTTTTTCCACAACCTCATGGGGTATTCTGAGGGGGTATCTTCCCTGGAGCTGGACTCCCATGATCTTGAAGTAATCATCATAGGTTACCGGTGCCATTCCAATGTAGGGGTTTTCCTCCATTAACTGGGCTGCTTTCAGGTGGCCCTGTTTCTTTATGGTGTATTCCACACTGGCAAAAAGGAACCCCCCGCCGGTCTGGGCTGCCAGATCTTGTTTTTCCATTGGTTTCAGACATTGTTCCAGTAGATCAATGTGTAGTCCGGTGATTTCGTGTATCTGCTGTACTTTTATATTCCCGTAGGTGTTAATGATCTTCAGGATCAGGTTCTGTATGAATCCCTTGGATAAATCTATTTCATCCAGTGATTTGGGTTCTTCCAGTAACTGGAATAGTTTTTGCATCCGGATATCGTGATAATATTCTGTTTCCATTGGTAGACAACCTGTTTTAAAGGTGATTATGTTGTTAGGGTTTAATTGGGGATTTTCATTCTTTGTACTGTGTATTAATATGATTTTATTAACAGTTAAAACTTAACATCACAGGCACAAATGGTTTATCTCGTTTTTAGTGACATATTTCACAATATCACCAAATAAAATAGTAAAAACATCAGGTTTTATTCAGGCCCCCCTAATAGGAAATAAATCAGGCGCTAAATAATGAAAATAAATTCAGGATCTAATATTTGAAATAAATCAGGTATTAACATGAAATAATTCAGTCTCTAATTTGAAATAAATCAGGGGGTCTAATTTGAAATAAATTAGGCTTTAATATTAAATAACTCAGGCATTAACATGGAAATAGTTCAAAAGATTAATGTGGAAAAAATAGGTAATCTTATTTTTATTTAAAAAATTATTTAGGTTATCAGATGAATAAAATATGTTATAATCTGTAAACCAAAAAACCAGGAACCTTCCGATACATTTGTTTGAAAAAAATCCATTTCAGCTTTTAATGTGGGTTTTAACCATCTTTTTATCAGTAAAAAACCAGATTAATTTTTTATAAACTGTAAAAGTTTTATAAACTGTAAAAGGAGGTGAAAACTTGGAAAAAAAATCAACAGACACTAATTACCGTATTATTCTCATTTTAGGATTAGTTCTATTTGCAGCAGCTACTATCTCTTCCGCTAGTGCCGCCGACACCATCTATGTTAACAATGGCACTGGAAATGACAGTTGGGATGGAACCAGCGCCACACCTCAGGGTGGAACAGTTGGTCCCAAGGCAACCATCCAAAACGGAACCAACACTGTAGATGATGGGGGAACCGTTAATGTAGCTGATGGAACCTACCAGGAAAACCTGATCATCGACAAAAACGTACACCTACTGGGACAGAGCCAGACTGCTACCATCATCGACGCTAACAATGCAGGACATGGCCTGGACATCTACCAGAACTTTATAGTGAGTTTAACCAATTTCAGCATAATAAATGGGAACAGCGCACTGGGTGGTGGAATTCTTAACTCCGCTGACTTGACACTGACCAGATGTACCTTCACTGATAACACTGCAGTTATTGGTGGTGCTATCTACAATACTCAAGGAACATTAACCATAATCGACTGCATATTCACTGATAATACAGCAACTACTGTAACTGCTTACCAGGGTGGTGGTGCCATTTATAACATCGGCACACTAGACATTGCAGGATCTACATTCACCAACAACCAGGCCCGGGATGGTGGTGCTGTCTATAATTATGATGGTACCTGTACAGTGACTGGCAGTACTTTCACCGGTAACTCTGCAACCAGTGTGGATGGAGGTGCCATAGAAAGTTGTAACACAACCACATTGAACGTGGATAACTGTGTTTTCACACAGAACACTGCTGCTACTGGTGGTGGTGCCATTGACAACATGGGAACTGGTTTTGTGAACAACTGTCAATTCACCGACAACTCTGCAACTATTGGTGGTGCTATATACAACAATGAAGAAGGCAGTATCCTGACCGTGACTAACTGTGATTTCACCAGTAACACTGCCACGAACACTAACTATTTTGGAGGTGCTGCTATCTTCAATAATGGTACCTGTACCGTAACTGGTAGTAATTTCACAGAAAATGATGCAACTGCTTCTGATGGTGCTACTATTGATAGTATTGGTCCTTTGACTGTAACCGGCAGTACTTTCACTGATAATGATGGTGGTGCTGTTGCCAATACCGGGAGTACTCTGATTATAAGTGGTAGTACCTTCACCGGGAACAGTGCATTGTATAATGGGGGAGCTATCTGGAATGATGATGGTTCTTTGATGGTTACTGATAGTACTTTCACTGGTAACACTGCAAATCTAAATGGTGGTGTGCTCTTCAATACCGGTACTGTAACCATGAATTTCAACCGAATCGTTGGAAACAGTGATAGTCAAGGTTACACCATCTACAATGAAGATGAGTATGGGGAAGTAGATGCTACTGATAACTGGTGGGGCTCTAATAGTCCTGATTTCAGCACTCTGATTTACGGGGAAGATGTGACTTACAGTCCCTGGTTGTATCTGACATTTTCAGCCATACCAGCTACCATTCCTCAAGGATCCGCATCCACTTTAATTGCCAGCTTCAACCAGCATACTGATGGAACCACAATCACAGCAATTGACCCGGTAAATGGTCACATCCCTGACGGCTCACCAGTGACATTCACCACCAACCTGGGTAATGTGGGCAGTAAATCCGTGGAAAAATACACCATTAATGGTATAGCCACTGCTATTCTCCAGACAGATGAAGCAGCAGGAGATGCATTGGTAAGTGTGATTGCAGATGATCAGACATTAAACTCCACAGTAACCATCACACCAGTTGTTAACGCCGCTACAACCACTACCATTACCAAAACCGTGGGGATGCAAAGTACCGGTGCACCTATTGTGCCACTGGCCATGGCAGCTTGCTGTTTACTGGGTGGATTAATAGCCAACCGGAAAAAACAATAAAGCAAAAAATTCCCCTCTTTTTTTATTTTTAACTTGCTAATTCTATTTAGATCTGTGTAATCAGGCCATGCTGATATGGATGATTTCTGATAGGGATTATTCAAATAGAGATTATTTTTTTGATGATTTTTAATTAATTCTATGATTAATACGGAACTTAAATGATTTATTGCTAAAATCCAATGCGGAAATTTGATTTCCAATAATAATAAACCCAGTATAACCATTAAAAAAGCTAAAAAAACGGGCACTCCGCAAATATATCCTCCCAAAGTAACTGAACTCCCTAATATTTAATTGTAAAAATAAATATGGTGATTCTGTTCATTTGATATGATGGTTCTGCTCATTTATAAAATTCTACTCATTTATAAAAAAAGAGTCCCACAAGGAATTTATTATTCGCAGAGTAAATAAAAAAAATGGGGAAAGAGGTTTTAGGGGTTTCCTCTTATTATTTTCTAAGACAATCTATTAAATGGTCCAGTATGCTTGATCTATACTTGCAATTGGTGCTCCTGATAGGGGAGTGTTTTTTTACATCCACTCTTTTTACAACCACTTTATAGAGTCATGGTTGAGTCTTCCAAATCATGGTTGACCTTCATTTTCCTGAGATCTGATGCCCCATCCCCACTTAACATTTATTTAAGTTATTGCAGAGACTGTTACCTTTCCTTTAACATTTACTCCTGCAATAAAGACTCCTTTAATTCCAGTTTGATTGAACTCTATTGTACCATCAGATTCGCCACCGCCAACATCGACAGATTTACTAGAAACGACATTACCTGAAAAATCAGCATAGTTTTGACCTTCAGTTGGCACCATGTTTAAAGCGAAAACACCGAGAGTTGCCATACTGCTCACATCTGTCCCCCCAATACTAGTAGTATCTGCTTGCAAACCTTGGTATTTTATTTTAACAGATTTTGCTCCTTCTGGTATTGTTACATTGTAATCGGATCTTCTAGAAGAAGTACTGTCGCTGCTGTTGACCTTCGGAAGATTAAGTTCAACAATAATTTTTTCTCCAGAGCCAGTTTGATTCCCAGTTTGTGTGTTGGTACACCCTGAAGCCATTACTACAAAAATCAAAAGTGCTATGATTCCGGAAACTATTATTCCATCTTTTTTCATTAAAAAACCTCCCTAAACTCTTATAATCTAATTTGAACTATGAATTATCATATGTCAATGTTTTAACTAATTTGATTTTAAATAAAAAAATGGGGGAAAAGAGGTTTTAAGGGTTTTCCTCTTATTGTTTTTTTCGGGTGCTGATAAATCCACCGAGTACCATCAGAATAGCTAGAACTATTCCGGTCATTGGTGTTCCTGTTTTCTGCATTCCCACAGTCTGAGCATGCACGGTTTCAGATGATCCGCCAGCTGCCTGGATATTTACAGTCACTGCTTGGATGCTGCTTTCAATGTTAGGATCATCGGTGTCTGTGGTGAGTGTTGGTCGGAAGATGAAACTTCCCACGTTCAGTGATCTCACACGAACCCAAGCATAGGGATCTCCTACAACCACATCACCCAAGGTCCAGGTAATGGTCCGGGTTGCTGGGTCGTAGATAGTTGTTCCCTGATCCACATTCACATCAACAAATTCCACACCATCAGGCAGCGGTAAAGTTAAAACCACGTTTTCTGCTGTGTTAGGTCCCCTATTACCTAATTTAAAGGTAATGGTGTATATTTCACCCACAAGGGGGTTATTGTTACTGGACCAACTGTTGATGTACAGATCAGCCTTATAAGTTACAGGGTTAACTGTGATACTGGCTGTTGCAGTCTGTGATTCCTGATTGGGTTCATCCTGAGTTTCTGTTGCTGTGTTGGTGATGGTAGTCCCAGCCATTGCAACGTTAATAATTCCACTGATGGTCAAGGTTGCATCAGCATTGTTTTGGAGTGTTCCCACATTCCAGGTATTGGTAGCTGAATCCCATGATCCCATAGAAGGAGTCACAGTCCAACCAGCAGGAACTTCCACATCAGTAACTGACACATTATGAGCAGCATCAGGCCCACTATTATGCAGAGAAACTGTAAAAGTACCAGTATCCCCCACATTTAATGGACCATTCCCTGTCTTAGTGATAGTCACATTAGCCATAGGATTAACTGTGATGCTGGCTGTTGCAGTCTGTGATTCCTGGTTCAGTTCATCCTGAGTTTCAGTAACCGTGTTGGTGATGCTAGTTCCAGCCATTGCAGTGGTAATTAATCCACTGATGGTCAGTGTTGCATCAGCACCATTATTGAGTGTTCCCACATTCCAGGTATTGGTAGCTGAATCCCATGATCCCACGGAAGGAGTCACAGTCCAACCACTTGGAACATCCACATCTGTAACTGTCACATTATGAGCAGCATCAGGCCCACTATTATGCAGAGAAACTGTAAAAGTACCAGTATCCCCCACATTTAATGGACCATTCCCTGTCTTAGTGATAGTCACATTGGCACACGGATCAGTCTCAACCTCAACATTACCAGTTAAGATTTCATCATCAAGCATAGCAGACACATTAGCAATGCCTGACTCTGTTCCAGTCAGTGTAGCAGTAGCCAAACCATCCACAGTGGGCTTATCAACGGATTGACTGCCCACTTGACCCAGATCAGTGCTGAAAGTCACTAGAGTACCATCAGGTAAATGTCCATCTGCTGGATTTAGAGGAGTTACTATTTCTCCGTCAAATGCATTGTTGAAGTTAGCAGTTAAGGTTGAAGTTTCACCCTGCTGGATGATGGTTGGATCAGCCTGGAAGGTCATGTATAACCATGGATTGTAATCCACATTGCCAACAATTAAAGTAGCAAAGTTAGGATTATTGGATCCCCACCAGTTATACCTGGCATCAGCAGATCCATCACTGTGTATGGCTGTAGGTGAATTATTTACAATACGGTTGAAATTCGCATTCACAGTACCACCATAGTTGTAGATTCCACCACCAGCCTGGGCGGTATTACCACTAATAGTAGAACCAGATACAGTAACCGTACCATACCCATTTACTATTCCACCACCATAAGTGGCAGTGTTACCGGTGAAAATACTATCACTTACATTTAAAGTAGCATAATTGAAGATAGCACCACCAAAAGGTGCGGTATTACCATTGAAAGTACTTTCAGTTACATTTAGAGTAGCATCGTAATCGTAGCCATAAAAATTGTAGATAGCACCCCCATAAGTAGTAGCGTTGTTACCTGTGAAAGTACTATCACTTACAGTTACAGTACCATAGGTGTAGATAGCCCCACCATAATCTGCTAAATTATTAGTGAACGTACTACCAATCACGGTACTGGTACCTTCAGCATCATAGATAGCACCACCACCAAAAAATCCCCTGTTGTCGATGAAAGTGCTCTCTATTACATTCAAAGTGGATCCATAAGCATTGAAGATGGCACCACCATACTGTGCGGAGTTGTTTATGAAAGTATTGCTATTTACAGTCACAGTACCATAATTGTCGATAGCACCCCCACTAAAACTTGAGACTCCATTTTGTATGGTAAATAAACTGATATTCACTGTGGCCCCAGTATTAATGGTTAGGGATCGTCCTGTGTTAGATCCATCGAGGATGGTATTCTCCTGGCTTTGGCCTACCAGATTCAAGTTTTTATCAATGACTAAATGTTCATAATAAGTCCCATCAGCCACATTTACTGTTCCATCTGGATTTACTTCGGTTATTCCTTTTCCAATGGTTTTGTAAGGGTTAGCTTGTGTACCTTCTCCAGTACCATCATTTCCGGCTGTGGTGACGTAAACTGTGTCCATTCCTAATTTGAAGTTGGCAGTTCCATGGTAGATATTATCTTCACCAGGAAGTACAATTACTTCTTGCGTGGATGTTTGATGTCCTGGTGCGCTGGCTGTGACTTTAAAATTAGTTAAACTACTTTTAAAGTTCAATGAGTATGTACCGTCGGCGTTTGTAGTGGTTGAAATGGTTTCTTCGCTACTGGTAACAGTAACGGTTACTCCAGGGAATGGATTTCCATCAGAACACTTCTGAACTTCACCAGTGATAGTAACATCCGGTGTGGGTTCCTCAGTATCTACAATAGTAGTAGTTGAATCATTTATAGTATTTTCTGATATGGATGAAACGTTTTCGTCTGCAGTTTCTGCTGAAACTGCTCCAATTAAACAAACTGCAATGACTAGGATTGTAAACGTATATAGGATTTGTTTTTTCATTTTTTCACCTCCCTTTACATTTTTTATTATGCATCACTGCAATTGCAGTCATGCAATAATTGTATTAATCCCAATATAAAGTTTACTAAAATAGAAAAATAATGCAAATTTTTATTAAAAATAAAGTAGTTTTTTAGCAGGATTTGTAAAAATAGAGTAAAGCACCCAATATAATTAATTCGAGTGCTTATACTCATATCCATGTTGGTGGACAGCACCAAAGAAGCAACTCTGCCCTAACCAGGGTACTGGTATTTGCCACCTTCATGCTGTTCATACTCCTCTTTGTAAAATCTACTATATTCCAGGGGGTTTTCAACTTCATATCCCAGTATTATGGTGAAACTGACATTTTCCCAATATGGAAATCATGTACTACTATTACCCACCCTGATAATGTCCTTCCTGATATTAATAGAGACAGTAAAATCCTTTAAACATGAAAGAACTCTTAGATTATAAGGTATCAACTTATTTTAGAGTAATCCTGGTATGGGATTAATAAAAATAGATTAGTAAAAATAAAAATTAACAGAACTGGAGAAATTAAATCTGGAAATAGATTTTTTTTTTGATTATGTTTAAAAAGGTGTTTTTTCCCTAAAAAAATAAAAAGGGGGGAAGGGTATTAACCTTTTATTTCCTTTTTGGAACTATAATTCCACCTAATAACATCAGAACTACGAGTAACAGTAATCCAATTGGCGCACCAGTGGTTTGCATACCCACAGTTGGACCGTTAACCACTACATCTGACTTTTGTGATGCTGCCTGGACATTTAGAGTTAAGGATTGTATGTCATGGTCTAGGCTGGAGTCATAGGTATCAGTTGTAAGGTGTGGTCTTAGGAGATAGTTTCCAGTGTTGATGACTTTTACATTGGCCCAGAGGTAAGGGTCTCCTATAACATTTCCCAGATTCCAAGTAATGGTTCTGGTAGTGGCGTTGTAGGTGAAATTGCCCTGGTCTGTGGTGGCGTTGATGAATTCCATGCCTTCAGGTATTACCAGGGTGAAGGTCACGTTTTCAGCTGTGTCCGGACCATTATTTCCCACTTTGAAAGTGAGAACTATGATCTCTCCCACAGTAGGGTTATTCTTACTACTACTGGTTGTGATGTACAGACTGGCTAAAGGCACTTTTAACTCTCCAGTACCAGTTGTTGCCTGATAATTCTCAGTTCCCATGAAGTCAGCCTGGATGGTATGTGTTCCACCGGTCAGGTCTATAATGTAAGGTACGGTGGCTATTCCATTACTGTTGGTGTCAGCATTGCCCACTAAGGTTCCATCTACTCGGAAGTAAATGGTTTGACCGGTTAAGGGGTTGCCATCCCTGTCAGTGAGGGTAGCATTGAGATCCACTTGTGAACCGTTTTTACCGTTAACATCAGGAACTGCTAAGTTAGTGGTTTTATCCTCCACAGTTAGTGTTCCACTTCCGGTTGTACCGTTATAGTCACCATCTTCAGTGAAAATAGCTCCTATGGTGTACGTTCCCTGGTTTTCTGTTATGGTATGGGTTAGAGTGGCTACACCATTGGAATCAGCTACTGCACTACCCACATTTGCTCCGTTTACTGTGAATTGGATGGTTTTACCTGCAACAGCAGTACTCTGACTGGTTAATGTTGCTTGTAGGTTTACATTATGACCTTTAGTTCCAGCAACATCTGCAACAGCAAGAGTGGTTGCTTTTTTATACACAGTCAGTGTTCCGGCCTCTGCACTGGCGTTATAATCATTATCACCGTTAAAAGCGGCGTTAATGATATAAATACCCGGTGTTTGTGTTATGATGTATGTTAGTGTGACTACACCGTTGTTTACGGTTACTGCACTGCCTACGTATGCTCCGTTGACTGTGAAGTTAACTGTTTTACCGGTGAGTGGTGTTCCGTTTTGGTTGGTTAATGTGGCTTGTAGTTGGACGTTTTGACCGTTAATGCCAGTAGCATCTGTTACCAATATGTTGGTGTTGTTTTTGTAGACTGTTAAGGTTCCAGTAGTACTGTTACCCAAGTAGTATGGTGTTTCTGTGAATTCAGCTTGTATATCATAACTACCAGGTGTTAGGATTATACTGTAGGTTAATGTTGCCCATCCATCAGTTCCGGTGGTTGCGCTACCTGCGTTTGTTCCGTTTACTGTGAATTGGATGGTTGCACCAGATACAGCAACGCCTTCAGTGGTTAATCTGGCTGCCAGTCGAACATCCTGACCGTTAATACCACTAGTATTGTTCACTGTTAAGGTGATGGGTCTTTTGTTCACAATTAAAGTGGCTGTATTGTTGGCTGATGCATTGTAAGCATCATCTCCAGCAAAACTTGCACTTAAAGTGTAGGTTCCTGCAGTTTCAGTTAAACTGTAGATTATACTGGCCACACCTGAAGCATTGGTATTGGCACTGCCCACTTCTGCACCGTTAACGAAGAATTTGATTTCTCTACCTGCCACAGTGTTTCCATTGGAATCTTTAAGTGTGGCTGAAATTGTTTTATCTTCGTTTCGGTATCCTGTGACATCTGGAAGTTCTATGGTGGTGGATAGTTTCTCTGCTAATGCGGCAAATGTGCTGAAGGAGTTGATATCATTAGCATAGACATATTGATCTACGGTGTTAACTCCGCTACCAGCTACTAGAGACCAGTTACTACCATCATAGTGGCAGATTTTAAGTCCGTCTTCATAAACATTGGAAACATCGGTTGCATTGTAGAACATGGTCAGATTTAGTTCAGTACTTCCCAGTCCCTGTAGGTCCACGTATTTTCCAATATTCACCCATCCTGTTGGGTCCGCTGGTACTGCTTCCACACCATTGACTATGATACCGTTGATGTAGGTAATGGTCATGGTGGTGGGATGAGCCAGGCCAATTGTAAGTCGGGTAAAGGTGTTGTTGGTGTCAGCAGTGGCGTACAGGTCATCACCAGTGTTATTGATTAACTGGTTATCCTGGAAGTTACCTTCCTTAATATTTTCCAGATACAGTCCGTTAGCATTTCCACTTATATTGTTGTTGTTTAGGGTCACGGCTGGGTTGTCTAGTCCAAATAGATTTACTCCCCAGTCTCCGTTGTTTTGTAGTGTGTTGTTGGTTATTGTGATGTTGCCTCTTATGTGTAAGAGGGCTCCGTATCCGCTATTGTTGTTTGATGTGGTGTTAGTTATGGTTAGGTTTTGGCTGTTGGTGTTGCCTGTGTG
>NZ_JACRGA010000014.1 GCF_016217785.1 Methanobacterium sp. | reverse complement strand
GACATTCATCTATCCGTGATCTAAGTCACATTATTGCGGTCGTATTAAAGGCATAGCACCAATCATTGTAGCAGGCTTGCTTTTCAGCAGAGGCCTATGGACGAAACGGTGTCGCCTTATGATGCCTTACATTTCCTTTGAGGAATGTAATTCCTATTAGTCATAAGCATTGCGTAAATTATCGTCAACAGCTTTCTTGCTGTTGCAACAACAGCAACCTTATGATTCTTTCTCTTTTTTATCCTGTGATAAAATAATGCAAGACTTGAGTCATGCATTATTGCTATGTTGGCGCATTCTATCAGTATCCATCTCAAGTTGTTATTTCCTTGCTTGGATATGTGCCCAACATAACATTTATCTCCAGATTGGGAGATTGAAGGATTTAATCCAGCATAACTTATTATCTTTTTCGCCGAATTAAACCTCCTTACATCTCCGATTTCCGCACTGATCATCAAAGCTGAATAATAGTCAATGCCTTTGACTGACATAAGCAGCCTAGCTTGCGGATTGTACTTGACAAAATCCTCGACTCTGTCTTGAGTATTGTTGATTTTTTCAGTCAAAAAATCAATGGTCTTTAAATAGTTGTCAAGCTCAAACCTGTCGCACATTGGCAAATCCATTGAGTACAGCTGCCCCATACCAGCTTTGCCAAATAAATCGCTGTATTCGTGCTGGTAGCCATGCCTTAATAGCAAGGCATTAACCTTTCTCTTGACATCTGCTCTTAATCTTACTAATGAAAGTCTGTGCCTTGTTATCTGCCTCTCGTACCTTGTATCCAAAGGCGGAGCATAGCTTTCAGGCAGCATATTCATCCTCAGCAAGTCTGCTAAGATTTTTGCATCATGCTTATCTGTTTTCTTTCTTGATGCTGCTATTAAGCGAACCCTTGAAGGATTTGCCAATACAAGCTCCTTATAGCCAGCGTCGTATAGGTAGTCATACACATACTGCCAGCAGCTGCATGATTCCAAAGCAATTTTGGAATCCTGTTGTATATTCGACAGAAACAAATCCATCGAATGAGGCTCATTCTTGAACTTCTGCTCAAGAATCACCTTTCCTTCCTTATCCAAGATACATCCTTGGATAAAGTTTTTATGTACGTCTAATCCTACGTACATCTGTTGCATATTTGATGTCATAAGACATCACCTCCTTGGTTTTTATTTTTGTTTTATGCTATTGCATAGCAATTATAAAAACCACGAGGTTTAATCATGCAATCAT
>NZ_JACRGA010000013.1 GCF_016217785.1 Methanobacterium sp. | reverse complement strand
ACCCAAGTTTGACAGTTTGCTAACTAACTCAATGGCAAAACTTAATTGACAGTTGGTAATTTATCTGCTCTTTTGCTATGTTCCTGCTGCTTTCTGGGTTAAAATTAGTGTGTTTATCGTATCAAAATTGGAATAAATTTCTTTTTTTCTCCCAGTTTCAAGCATTTCTATCGTAACTGTCAAATTCATCAGGCTGATTTTGATGAATTTTGGCGCAACCTGACTCAGTTCTTTGTAGTCATATCGCATCAGCGATATTACTAATTGCGCCAAAAAGCCAATGAGAATCGCTCCACAAAGACTTTTTGTCGTCCATACTCGCAGTGGCTTGATATTAATGTCATTTTTGAGAGATTGGAAAACTTTCTCAATTGAATCTTTCATTCGATAAATCTTTAATGCTTGACTTAATGTCAATTTCTCGCAAGAAACAAGGCAGAAAAAACCTTCTCTGCCACTAATTGAAGCACTTTGAACGAGCTTTCTTGCTTGTTCCTCGGTAAGATCTTTGAGTTTTGTTTGATAAGAATAGGTTATATCAACCAGTGGATTATTGAGCAAAAACCTAGCTGGCAAAGGCTTTCCTTTGCCCAATGCAGATTGAATCTCTTTTGCTTCAGTAAGCTTATGTTCCGCCATCCGAAGTTTAGCTTCGATTTGGTCACGCTTTAATTGTTCCGAAAAAAAGAAATAATCGAATCGACTGGGATACTCAATAATTATCCCATGAATCCCTTTTTCTTCATCAATGCAATTCTCTTTTGATTTGATAAACGATTTGATTCGTTTATCATCACTCTTATTCAACTTTTTGGCTGAAAGATATTTCATTTTGTGTGCAAGCACAAGATCAAGATTATCTTTGCTTTGTGCACCTTTGTCAAAGACAACCATTGAATCCAGTTTGAGGTGTTCACACACCTGCAAGAATGTCTTCTTGAAATGTGTTTGGTCATTAGTATTCCCTGTTTGCACAGTAAGACCAACCGGAATATTAATTGGTCCGCCCAATTGGGAAATACCAACTGTAATTTGTTTTTTATCTGGCCTATGGGCTCGGCTATAACCATATTCTCCCAATTCAGCTTTAGTGCCCCAAAGCACAAAGCTTGTCCAGTCCATGTTGATATCAGTATGAGGAAAATCATATAATTTAAACAAAGTAATCTGGAGAAGATGAATTATTTCTTCATAATTATCTCCCGCAATTTCTAGGACACGAAAAAGAGTGCGTTCTTCAAACGCACTCAACTCAAAGAGATTTAGTACATCTGTGCGATTAATCCAATCACTTGCACGAGAAGTGCTTTGGTTTTCTGTTAAACGGTAGGTAATCATAGCCTCAATAAGACCAATAATACCTATGCCTTTTTTCTTGTATCTTGAAAAGATATTCTCAAAATCAAGTTTTTCGCTGTATTTCTTCACCGCAAAGGCGGTTCCAACCGGAAGAGATATATTGTAGTTGGGTTTTATTGTTAACGTTCTTAGTTTAGTTTGTTTCATAGCAGAATCAAACTGCTAAGAACACTTTTTCTATTTATCTGTCAAACTTGGGTT
>NZ_JACRGA010000012.1 GCF_016217785.1 Methanobacterium sp. | reverse complement strand
CTAGTTCACCGTCAATATCTTTTAGTGCGCCCTGTTCACAGAGTTTTACACATAATCCTTCACCAGGGCAGTCTTTAATTTGACCACATTTTTCCATGTCAATAACTACAACCATAAACTTCACTTCCCTTTAACTTGTACTATAATCAGATTAACGATATGCATATATAAACATATCGATTTTATTGGTAAAGCAAACATACGCTGATATTTTCGATACCCAAATAAATTTAAAAATAATGGAAGGGTGAGCTGTTTAATGAGCCCCTTTTATATTAATCTATTGAAAAGCTTTAAAAATTTTAATCATCCTTTGCTTCTATGGTACAACACATTCCATCCGGGCATTCATGTTCCAGTTCCACCAGAAAGTCTTTCATTTTTGCAACATCAATTGTGCTCAGACCTTTAATCATTTCGCTCTCCATTTCGATCTGGATAACTCCCTCATTGTTGGTAACGACCTTTCCAGGAATGTAACATCGTCCTAGAGATAATCTGACAGTATCCCCTGGTTTGACTTCTTCTTCAATATAATGACAAATTTCATCACAAGTGGCACATATTTGTTTAGCTTCTTTCATCACTTCACCTCATTAATTCTTATAATTTGGATCTCATATCAAATCAAATTTGTGTATATGTTATAAGTATCTTACTTTATACATGAATCTTCCATCAAATTACTCAAATCTTAAAACAATAATAGTGAGTCAAATTCCAAACTTCAGTCCCCTAAATCAGTAAGAGGGGGATAAATTAATATAGAAACTCTAAAATCAGCTGATTAGGGGGATAATATTCTTTATATTTATATTCAAGTTATTTAAATGGTGATAACCATGAACCCAGTGCAGTACAATCCCATAGGAATAATACATTCCCCTTTCAAAGATCCTCATGGAATGCCAATACAACCTATTGGTGCCAGGGGAGTTAAAGGACAGATCGAACTGAATGAAGAGTATAAATCTGGTTTGAAAGATTTAGATGGATTCTCACACATAATTCTCATCTACCACTTCCACCTTTCTGAGGGGTATTCTCTTGAGGTAAAACCTTTCCTGGATAGGGTTAAAAGGGGAATATTTGCAACAAGAGCACCTAAACGACCCAATCCCATTGGAATTTCGGTGGTTGGCCTGGAAAAGATTGAAGGGTCCAACTTATACATAACCAATGTGGATGTAATTGATGGAACCCCTCTTCTGGATATGAAGCCCTACATACCCTATTTTGATAAGGATAAAAATGAAAAAGTGAGTATAGGTTGGTTTGAAGATAAATATCAGGAAGTCAAAGGGAAAAAATCCGATAAACGATTTGTGGACTGATTTGATTTATATAGTTGGTTTAAAAAATTCTTTAAAAATAAATGGATGGTTAATTAAAACTCTTCCATCTTGGATATATCCATTAACATTTCCACTGCCTTAGCTTCCACGGATATTCCTGCTTCTTTAATGGCGGCTATGGGATTTAAACCACCAGGTGCAACTATACCGACGTGATAACGATCTACCTTGGCATTGTAGACCAGTTCACTGGGTTTACCCACTTTCAGGATGGAAAAACCAGCTTCTTCTGTTTCATCCAAAACATCCAGAGTTTCTGGCCGGGCAACATACGGAATCTCCCTTAAACTGGCCAGAATTCTTCCACCTTTTTTTAAAGACTTATTCACCGAGGTTAACCCCTTTGATAAGTATATTTCGTGGGGATCGAGGGATGATCCATTGTAGGCTGTGAGTTCAATAAATCTGGGGGATTTTCCTTCAGTTTCCAGAATACCACCGTACTGTGGTGTGGAGGCAATACCATTCTTGGTTAGTATACCATCAATGGTGAGACTGCAAACTGTGGCCAGACCTTTTTTCCCCTCTGGTCCCGGAAGGATCTGGAAGTATTTACTGGTACAGTACTCGGGACGGGATGCCATAACTTGATCAAATATTTTAAGCCCTTCTTCCAGGTCTTCCTCCTTCAAGTAGGACACGTTCACGATTACATGTCCTTTAATGCTTTCCGGGTCAAAATCTACTTCATGTATAAGGTTCCATGCCTTGGAAAGGAGGAATTTAACTTTTTCCCCCCGCTCAGCACCTGCTTTTTTGATCACATTTTTAGGAGTAGCTACTCTTTCCATTTCTGAGAATTCAACGGTGTTCTCGGCCATTTTAATGTCAACATCGTAGCCTGCTTCTTTAGCAGCGCATAAAGGTGAAATACCACCGATTACTGCAATACCCACCATGTCTTTATCCACAGGAATGCCCAGAATCGATTCTCCGGGTTTGCCAATCTTCAAAAGCCCGGATACACCTATTTTCTGGAGATTTTTGAATAATTTAAGGGCGTCATCTCGGGCAGTGGCAGGTATCAGTCTGAAATTGGCAGGAATATCTCCACTACCTGAATCTACTAATTTTAAAACTGAAGTCATCTCCTTGTCGGTGAAGGCCTCCAAGGGGGTCATGGAAGTCTTTTTATAAGCGATAAGTTCAGTGAAAGTCCTGGGAACGTGATCTATTACCTCCACCAAACCTCCGAACTTGGGAACCACAGGAATACCTGCTTTAAGTATCATACCATCTATGGTGGTACCGCAGATTGTTTCCATCACCATCTGGCTTTCATCATCCGCATTGGGGGGTGTGGTGATCTTAACGTAGGGACTTACTGCCACTCCCTTATTGAAGATGTTTTTAATGATGCCCATTATTTCTTCATCATAGTCGAATGTGGATGAGTTCACCACTACCTTCCCTAACCCGGTTGTGGGATTCAGGGTGGTTTGATACATCATATCTTCAAATTTAGCGAAAATAAAATCAACCTGATCGTAAATAAGGCCTTTCTCGAGTTCTTTAACACCTTCGGGTGTTATCCGTCTCCCCGCATATCCTATTCGCTCGGTGAACCCCTTTTCATCTAAGATGCGCATATGATATCGCACTGCTCTTTCACCAAGGTCATATCCCTTCTTACGGAGCTCTTCAGCTATGGTTTTTGCCCCTAAGACCTCGCTTCTGTCTGCCAGGATCCTCAGGATCTCCATCATCTTACGATCAGTTTCCTGTGGCATCGATTCACCCTTCTATTTTAGTATCAGTAAAATTCTACAGTTTTATGAAATCTCATTTCTATTTTATAAGAATACCAGTTTCATTCAATGAATCCTAGTATTTTAATCATATTAATTTAAGAATGTTAGTTTTAATTATTGGGATTGATTTTAAATACTTATGGTTAAAATCGGGATGCGAAACTTCTAAACATCAATGTGGTAATGAGACATAAAAATAAAGAAAAAAAAGAAATAGAGGAGGTTAGATCTGCAAGTATTTTTCCAGTTCGTACTGGAATACCTGGATCCGGTAATCGTCCCATTCTTTCCTTTTTAAATCCATGAACTGGGTGTACACATGGTCTCCCAGGGATGATTTAACCACTTCGTCCTTTTCCAGGGCGTGGTATGCTTCCCATAAACTGGATGGCAGGGTGTCAATACCCATAGGTGCCAGTTCTTCTGGGCTTAATTCGAATACATCGATTTCAGTTGGTTCCCCAGGGTGGATCTTGTTGTCAATACCGTCCATACCTGCTTCTAGCATGGCAGCAAATGCCAGGTAGGGGTTACAGGATGGGTCTGGGCATCTGAATTCCACACGGGTACCGTTACCACGGGATGCAGGGATCCTGACCAGGGTGGATCGGTTCTGGAGTCCGTAGGCAATGTACACTGGGGCTTCGTATCCGGGTACCAGTCGTTTGTAAGAGTTAACTGAAGGAGCTACAATGGCAGACAGTGCTTTGGAGTGTTTGAGTAAACCTCCAGTGAAGTAAAGTGCTTCTTCTGATAGCTGGGTTTCGGTGTCAGCATCAAAGAACACGTTTTTACCGTCTTTGAACAGGCTCTGGTGGCAGTGCATTCCGCTACCATTCACTCCGAAGAATGGTTTGGGCATGAAGGTGACCATTGAGCCGAGTTTGTCTGCTATGGCTTTGATGGACTGTTTAAAGGTGATTACTGCATCTGCAGTTTTGAGGGCATGATCGAATTTGAAATCGATCTCGTGCTGTCCGGGTCCTACTTCATGGTGGCTTACTTCCACATCGAAGTTCAGTTCTTCCAGTCCCAGGACCAGTTCCCTTCTCATGTCAGTTCCCTGATCAACAGGTTCCACATCGAAGTAAACACCTTCATCGTGTGGGTAAACAATTCCTTCTTCATCAACATCCACTATGAAAAATTCGGGTTCGGGACCTACATTGTATTCATAACCCAGTTTTTCTGCTTTTTCCAGGGTCTTTTTCAGTATGTATCTGGGGTCTCCTTCGAAGGGCGTTCCATCTGGCCAGTAGATGTCACAGATGAATCTGCAAACTCCCTTTTCTTCAGGCCTCCAGGGGAGGGCGGAGAAGGTCTCTGGGTCTGGTTTTATAACCAGGTCACTGTTGTTGATGTCCACAAATCCTTCCACTGATGAACCGTCGAATAATAGTCCATCTTTGATAATGTCTTCTATATCGTCTGGTTTCACCAGGGGAATCGCCATGTTCTTAGGAGTCCCGTGTATGTCCACAAACTGCAGCCTAACGAATTTAGTACCGCATTTTTCGATATTTTCAATAACTTTTCCAATCTTGTCTTGCAATTTAGTAACCTCCGTGATCTTCACCGGAAGGATGTTTCCTCTTACTGGTATATAAATGTTTGTGGATGATAATTTCAACTGATAAATTTTCGCACATATCAATTAAAAATAGATAACTAAACACGAAAAAAATAAAATAATAGTCATTTTGTATAAAGTGAAATGACATTCATTTTGTAGATAATAAAACAATATTTTGGACTTATAAATAAATATTTTAGACTTATAAATAATTTTGGATATAAATAATTTTGGACTTATAAATTAAAAACGAACCACTGAAAATGCTTCTTCTTTCATCAAATCAAACATCAGCACACGAGGGGCTATTATGGGAGTTCCTTTACCTGTAATGATTTTAATGGCTTCAAAGGCCTGGAGACACCCCACTATATTGGGCACTGGTCCGATTACTGGTGGAACTTCTTTACTGAGGCTGGAAACCTTTGAAATGATTTCACTGGTTAATTCTTCTCCCTGTGAGGGTAATTTAAATAATTCTTCATAAGATGGTGTGGAACGGTTAAAAACAGTAACCTGGCCCATGGTACCATGGATGGCTCCGTGGATAAAGGGAATATCCAACTTTTCACTACACCTGCTCACAATAATACGGGTTAAAAGGTTGTCCAGAGCGTCAATCACGATCTGGCTCCCTTTTAAGATTTTTAAAACGTTTTTATCATTCAGTTCCTCGTTAAAAGCTTCAACCTCTATGGAAGGGTTAATAGATTCAAGTCTTTCTGCAGTTACCTGAGTTTTTGGCATTCCCACACTTTTTAAGTTGCTCATGAGCTGTCGGTTAATGTTGGATATTTCAAAAACATCTTTATCAACTATTCGAAGCTTTCCAACCCCCATTCTGGCCAGCATCTCAGTTGTGGCTCCACCTATCCCTCCACAGCCAATGATAGTAATCCGGGAGTTTAAGAGATTCAGCTGTTCATTTTCGCTGATGATTCCCTTTTGCCGGTCTAACATTTCCCAATAATTTTTTACATCATATTCAGATTCAGCGGGCATAAACTACACCAAAATAACCATTCAAATTTCCTTAACCATTCAAATTTCTTTAGATATATTGTTAGTCTGGTGTTGTTTATTTTTAATATTTTTGGGAGTTGTATAACCACAAACTAATATATTAAAAATTATATATCATAATTGTATATATCTAATTACGATATAATAAATTTAGGAGGTTCATCCCTTATGGAAAATATATTAAACGGCATTAGATCTTACTTCAAAGACAAGAAAAATAGGATAGTACATGCTTTAACTGGAATTTCAATGTTAATACTTACAGTATTCGATTCAATAAACCCTTACGTTAGGATTGGCGTTTTTGCAAGTGCAGTGGGGTTTAATCTAATTAGAATGAGGTATTTACGGTGAAATTAATATTTTAAATGGTCTTTAAAGAAAGACCAAATTTATGGTATGGATGAAATTTATTTATTTTTTTGATTAATGCGGAGTAAAAAATATGAACCGTGCACTCAAAGCGCTACGAATTACCTGACTGACTGGAAAAACATTCTAACCCATAGTATTGTGGGGGTGGCCATACTGCTTATCGCTCTTTTCGCCCCAGTAAGTCCCTACATCCGAATTGCATTTGTCGGGGTGGTTGTTGCATTCAATGTCCTCCGGATGAGGTACACCTGATTTTTAGACATAAAAAATCAAGATTCAATTTAGACTAAATAACCAATATTAATAGTTAGATGAAAAATATGAGGATTTGATGGACAAGTTTGAGTTAGTCATGAAAAAAATGTCAGAAATGTCTGAAGAACATTTAAACACGTTAATTGACATGGAATAAGAAATGAATTTGCATATGCAGGAGTTGCCCTCCCTATAATCAGTGTACGGCTGAAAATAACAAGGCACTATTTCTGTATTAGTAATAATAAATTAATAATGCTAAATGATGGTTTCCCTATTGGAGCTATAAAACTATAAAAGCGATTTAAAATTAAGTTATGGTTAAAATGAGTGCCGGGGGCGGGATTCGAACCCGCGACCTCGCGGTATCCCAGGAAAAAGTCAGAGCACTTGCTTAATACCCTATGAGCCGCGCGCTCTAACCAGCTGAGCCACCCCGGCATGGCTTATATCCTGTTCATTCTCATCTAATTTAAAGTTTTCTATGGTATGTCAACTTCATTAGGGTATTTTATTATCTATTAAATGATTTATTATATTAATGAATTTTATAAATTAATTCTGGATTGTTTAATAATTATGAATCAATTTTTTGACATGAATACCAATAGTTTGTTTGGATTGTAAAACAAGAGGTGTTATAATTGGATGAACACGTGATGGAGGTATTGGGAAAATCAAAAGTAATTATCAAGAATGGGAAAGTAGTGGAAGTGGAAGAACCATTAATTGATTACTGTCCTTTATTTCATAAATACCGGGGAATAGAAAAACTCACACCTCAGGTAATTAAAGAGAACATGGAGTTCCGCATCAATGATTTTGGCATGTGTACCAGCCAAAGGAAATTGAAAATGGCGGATTTCCTATCTTTCGGCATATCCGAAACATTGGGCACCTTACTGGATGAAAACATCATTCAATGTGCCGTGATAGTGTGTGAAGGCTGTGGTACGGTAATTGTGGAGGATCCGGAACTGGTGCAGGGAATAGGTGGTAGGATTTCTGGAATAATTAGCACCACCCCTATAACTGAAGTGATCACAGTCGTAGGTCCTGATAAAGTATTAAATCCTGAAACTGCCAAAATCAATCAAGTGGAAGGTGTAATAAAAGCTATTGATGAGGGTTACACAAAAATTGGTGTGACTGTGGCTTCTGCCGGTGATGCCCTGAAGATCAGAGAGATTGAAAGTCAGAATAAAGATGTTAAAATTTATATTTTCACAGTTCACACTACTGGGCTTTCCAGTGAGGATGCAGAAACCTTATTTGAACAAGTGGACGTGATCACTGCATGCGCATCACTGCAGATAAGAAAAATTGCTGAAGAGAGGGATGTATTTTCTGTTGGAGCATCCATACCAATTTATGCAGCCAGTAAAGATGGTGAAAAATTCCTTAAAATGAGAATAGAAAAAATAGGTGGAGTGAAGGAGAAAAAAGATGCTCGAATTCCTGATCCTCTTATTTAAGAAGATCATGTGGTCTTCTAAATTACTGTCACCAGGTTTTATCCAATTCAAAGATATTGAATTAAATCCAGTTCAGGGATCAAAATCATTCTCCGGAATCAGCAAGTGCACGTATAAGTGAGCTCTGGGTTATAAGACCCACTAAATCACCATTTTCCACTACTGGAATCCTCTGGAAACCCTTATCAGCCATGATTCGGGTAATAACCATGAGTGGAGTGTCTTTCTTTACTACCTGAAGGTTTTTACTCATTAAATCACCCACTTTCAGGCCCAGAGATTCTCCTCCAGCTAGTAAGACGTCTCGATGAGTTATTATTCCCACGAGCTGTTTTTCATCCACTACTGGTAGGCCTCCTACATTGCAGCGCATCATCTTCAGTTTTGCTGCTGCTACCAGGTCATTGGGAGAGGTAACATGCACTTCCTGGATCATGATATCCTGAGCATGCAGTTTTTTTATCATAATATTTAATTCTCAACTACTTCCTAATATATAAAACGAGGGTGAGAAAAGTGACTCAGTTGTACCAGGCTGGCAAGGGCCAGACCACAGATGAAATACGAAAAGTAGCAGAATACGAAGGCATAGACGTTCATAAACTCACAAAAAGAGTTGCTAAAGGCCATGTGGTGATTCCAAGTAATAAAAACCGGAACACCAAACCATGTGGCGTGGGCAGGGGACTGAGTACCAAGATCAATGCCAA
Organism: Methanobacterium sp.; assembly: GCF_016217785.1. NCBI lineage: Archaea > Methanobacteriati > Methanobacteriota > Methanobacteria > Methanobacteriales > Methanobacteriaceae > Methanobacterium > Methanobacterium sp. Next base: position 67,799 of record NZ_JACRGA010000012.1, on the reverse strand, counting down.
TCTTGGCTCTTCCCCTGAACTGGAAAATGTGCAATTGGAAGTGAAAAAGGCCCAGATAGCAGTAGAATACGGGGCTGATGCAGTGATGGACCTTTCCACTGGACCTAAATTCCGCGAAGTCCGCAAGGCAGTAATGAAATCTACCAATCTCCCCCTGGGAACTGTGCCCATATACCAGGCAGGAATAACTGCTTCCCAGATGCGGGATGCAGTGGTTAACATGGAAGAAGATGACATGTTCCGGGCCATTGAAGAACAGGCCCGGGAAGGAGTGGACTTCATGACTGTCCACAGTGGTATCACCCTGGACACCGTGGAAAAAGTCAAAAGATCCGAGAGGATAATGGGAGTGGTAAGTCGTGGTGGGGCTTTTCTAACAGCATGGATACTACACAACCAGGAAGAAAACCCATTATACAAAAATTATGATTATCTTCTGGAAATAGCCCGAGAACATGATGTTACCATCTCCCTGGGTGATGGACTCCGGCCCGGTTGTCTGGCCGATGCCTCGGACATACCTCAGATTGGTGAACTTCTAATACTGGGTGATCTGGTTAAACGTGCCAGAGAGGCAGATGTGCAGGTTATGGTGGAAGGACCAGGACACGTCCCCCTGAACCAGGTGGAAGCCAACATGCAAATACAGAAAACAGTCTGTAAAGGCGCACCGTTCTACGTTTTAGGTCCAATTGTCACTGATCTGGCGCCAGGATACGATCACATAACTTCGGCTATTGGAGGGGCACTGGCAGCTCGTGCCGGGGCCGATTTCCTGTGTTACGTAACCCCTGCAGAACATCTCTCCATACCGGGCTTACAGGATGTTAAAGAGGGTATTGTCGCATCAAAAATAGCCGCACAGGCTGCAGATGTTGCAAATGGGCTTAAAAGTGCATGGGCAAAGGAAATGGAAATGGCAAGAGCTCGAAAAAATTTCCAGTGGGAAAAACAGTACCAACTTGCATTCGACCCTGAAAAGGCTAGAAAATGTCGTGAAAGTAAACCCACCGCTGAAAGTGATATGTGCACCATGTGTGGGGAATTCTGTGCCCTGAGGATGGTAAGGGATAATATATAACTTCCAATGGTGCAGGACAATACCATCACATCAAATAATATTTTGCATCAATCTCTTTTTTTATTTATTTTGTCAGTTTATTAATACCAGATGTAACATAATAAAAGATAGAATTATGATGAATAAGGGCAGTGATCATTATGGTGAGGGTTGACTGATTAGATTAGTGATACTTAGGAGGAAATCAAAATGTCAATGCAGCATGTTGAAGGTGAAAACAAAGGTAAAGCAGTCCTTTTCGCGTTAAGTACCTGTGGTTGGTGTAAAAAGACCAGGACGCTCCTGGAGGATCTGGGGGTGGAATATGATTATATTTACGTTGACTTACTGGAAGGAGAAGAAAGACAGGAAGTAATTCAACAAGTGGAAAAGTGGAACCCTCAACTTTCATTTCCCACCCTGGTTCTAAACGATGAGGAGACCATTGTGGGATTCAATGAGAATAAAGTGAGGGAGATCTTGGGATGAACCCGGCTATCACTGAAGATGATGTGAACACATTTTATGAGAGGTTGAAAGATGAAACAGAGGCTGTTGGTTATCACCTGAATCCTGATGAAGCTTTCACCAAGGAACTCCTGGAAAGTATCCTCATAAATCAGGATCGTTATGGTTACGGCGCCTGTCCCTGCCGCCTGGCATCAGGAGTCAAAGAAGAAGACGTGGATATAATCTGCCCCTGTGATTATCGTGATCCTGACCTGGATGAATTCGGAACATGCTACTGTGGGCTTTATATTTCCAGTGAAGTCCTACAGGGTGGAAAAAAATTAACTTCCATCCCCGAGAGAAGACCAGGGCCCATAGAAAGGCAATCATCCAAAAAAACCTTACAAGAACAAACATTAAGCTCTCTTCCTCTACCTGTGTGGAGATGCAAGGTTTGTGGATATTTATGTGCTCGTGAAGAACCTCCCGAAATCTGTCCAATATGTAAAGTGGGAAAGGAAAGGTTTGAAAGGTTCATTTAAGATAAATCTTCATTACTACCATTTAATCCTTATTTATTTTTCATAAACTCTCCATTGTTCTACAATTTTTTGATATGGCTGTCAATAATCAATTTTACCCATTATTATTCATCTTTAAATAGTCTACACTAAGGGAATATTTATTAATCTCTAATAATCATATGATCATGCAACTTAAATTAAGGTCACAAAAATCAATAATGAAATTCATTGAATAAAATCATAATAATTAATAAAATCCCCTTATAAAAAAAAAGGTGGAAGTGAAATGGACTATATGTTTGAACTCTACGAGCAAGTTAAAGATGACATGAAATTTTTCATAGCCTCCGATGTACGGGCTAAAATACTAATTAGTTTAAGAAGTGGATCCAAGAATCTGGCTGATTTACGTAAGGAGATCCATCTGAGTTCATCAACTATTTTACATGGAATGAATCAACTGGAACAGAAAAATTTCATTTTCCGAGAATCAGGAAATTACTCCCTATCCCAGACTGGAGAAGTAGTAGCCAACAAATTAATCGATGTAATGCGTTCTTTCTATTCCTTAAACCTCTGCGAGGGACTGTTCTTAAACCATGACATCAGCTGCATCCCTCCAGAACTCTTCAAAGACATAGGTTGCCTGGAAAAATCATTCATAGTGAAATCCACCAGCACCAATATCATGAGACCACAAGAGGTTTTATCAGAATTCCTATCTAAAAGCAAAAACTTTAAACAACTCACATCTGTTTATAACCCATCAAGCATCCAGATTTTCCTGGAAACCCTGGAGAAAAATGGAAAAGTTCAGCTTATCATGACCGAAGGAATCATTGATAAACTGGTGGAAAATGTTGGGGAAGAAAAACTGCAAAAATGGATCAACGATGGTAAGTTGCAGTTAATGAAAATCGATGAAGATGTGAAGATCTCCCTAACCACCGGTGATAACTTCATTGCCCTGGGCCTATTCTCAGCTGACGGAGCTTATGATCTGAATATTTCCTTGATTAGTCATGGTGAAGAGGCTATTTCATGGGGTAACCGGTTATTTGATCACTACTTCCAGCAGTCCACTCCAGTCAAGGTGGGGTCATTGGAAATTCATGATGAAATACTGGCCATAGAAAAATAATTCTAGTAATCAGAAATAGTGGCCAGTAAAACTCACCCCCTTTTAATTATCAGTTTGAATTATTTTTTTTAAATAGATAGTCGGGGGTTATTTTTTCTATCCTATTTTTTTTCCATAAGTTTAATTTTATTATAAACAGTTTTAAGCATGTTTAGGGTGTTGTTTTTACCATATTGTTCTCAAAAACGTCTCTGGAAATGTTTAGCCAATTTATCTTTTCAGTTTATAAGTATAAAAAGAATTATTGGCAAATAAAAATAACTATAAATGTGATTGATCCATACCAATAATATCTGAGATCTTAATAAATAATACTCTGTGGGATGTTATGGCCGAAGAAATAAGAGTTCTAATATTAGAAGATGTGCCATTGGACGCTGAACTTATAGAAACTCAGCTTAAACGAGAAGGCCTCCAGTTCACATCTAAGATCGTGGAAAAAGAAGATGATTACCGGAGAGAACTGGCAGAGTTCCAGCCGAGCATCATCCTGGCAGACCATTCACTTCCCCAATTCGATGGTATCACTGCCATGAACCTGGCCCGGGAAATCACCCCCAACACACCCTTCATCTTTGTAAGTGGGAAAATAGGTGAAGATTTCGCGGTTGAAATGCTTAAAGAAGGCGCAACAGATTATGTTCTTAAAAATAACCTCTCAAAATTACCACATTCGGTTGTAAGGGCTCTAAAAGAAGCTAAAGAGAAACTTGAGAAATTAGTTGCCGAACAGGCCCTCAAAGAACGTGAAGAGAAATACCGAACTCTTTTTGAATACTTCCCAAACTACGTGGTTGTTCTGGGATTGGATGGTAAGATCATTGATCTTAACCATGCTGCGGCCAAATTTAGCCCATTATCTCGTGATGACACCATTGGTATGTATTTCACTGATCTCCAGTCCATCACTGGAGAGGATTCATCCTACTACCAGGAACTATTCTCCAAATATCTGAAAGAAGAGGATGTAGAACCATTTGAGTCACGTTTAATATCCAGAGAAGGGGAAATACGTTTAATGGAAATTTATCCAGCTCCTTTACTTAAAAATGGGGAGTTATTTGCAGTTCAAGTTATAGCTCAGGATATCACCGAACGGAAAAAGGCAGAAACAGAAATAAATGCATCTTTAAAGGAGAAAGAGATGCTTTTAGGTGAGATCAATGGTAGGGTAAGTAACTACATGAACATGATATCCAGCCTCCTGGAACTCCAATCAGTTTACATGAAGGATGCGGAGAACCGGGAAGTTTTAAAGGATAACAAAAATAGGGTCAAATCAATGTTATTAATCCATGACGGATTCTCCCAGTCTGAAGATTTTGCTCTCATCGATTTTTCACAGTACATCAAAAAACTCATAGAACTCGTAGTCAGTTCATACCATGTGGATACTGACCGGATAAAGATGAAAACCATGACTGATGGGTTGATGCTGGATATTGACGCAGCCATCCCCTGCGGACTAATCATCAATGAACTGTTAACCAATGCAGTAAAACACGCCTTCCCTGGAACCAGTGAAGGAGAAATTTCCGTGGAATTTGGGCTGGATAATCATGAAAACAATGTATTGATCATTAAGGATAATGGTGTGGGACTTTCTCCCAGTATTAAATTTAAAGAAAGTGGAACTATGGGTTTCCAACTGGTGAACACCCTGGTAAACCAGTTAAAAGGTAGCATAATACTTTCCAGAGATAATGGCACCACTTTCCAGATTATCTGGTCTGAATCTGAGTATTAACATTTTAAAATCTGTTATTTATAGTTTCATTCGATTTTTTCACGATTCTCTAAAATTTAACAGTAATTATTGGTAGTTAGGGGGGGTATGATCTCCCCATGTATTAGGTATGAATCCGGACGATTAATCAGGGGATTATCTATGAATTTAATTTTTTTTAAAAAAAAGTTGTAAATTTAAATAACATTGACTTTAATATTATTTTACCGAGTAAAAAGCTTAAATACATGTTTGAAACAGTTGAGTGAGTTTAATGGTGATGGTGCAATGCTTTACAAGGATTTAGTGGAAGTCTACCAGGATCTGGACTCTACCACCAAACGTCTGGAGAAAACCGATATATTGGCCAAATTTTTAGCTAAAGTGGGAGATGAAGAACCTGAACTCCTCCCCATAGTAACTTTACTATCTTTAGGGCGTATTTTCCCCACATGGAGTGAGGAAGAACTGGGGATCGGATCAAAACTACTGATGAAAGCTATTTCCCAAGCAGTGGGGGTTTCTCCAGAAGATGTGGAGAACCGGATGCGGGACACTGGAGATATTGGCGAGGCTGCCGAGGAGTTATACCAGAAAAAGAGCCAGGTAACTCTATTCAGTCGACCAATTACCATACTAAAAGTCCATCGTAATCTGGTGAAAATGGCTGAGATTTCAGGTAACCGGGCTCAGTATAAAAAAATTGACTATCTGATGGAACTTTTATCATCTGCATCCCCCTCCGAGGCCAAGTACATCACTCGTACTGTCCTGGAAGAACTTCGCGTGGGTGTGGGGGAAGGAACCATCAGGGATGCCATTTCACAGTCTTTCAACATACCCAAAGAAGTTGCAGAAAGAGCTCATATGCTAACTAATGACATGGGGCTGGTGGCTGAGGTGGCCCGAATGCAAGGGGAGGAAGGCCTGCGCAAACTAACACTTAAACCAGGAAAACCCGTAAAACCCATGCTGGCACAGTTATCTCCCGGTATAAAGGAGAGTGTGGAAGAAATGGGTTGGGCAATATGCGAAACCAAATACGATGGGATAAGGGTTCAAATACACAGGCATGGTGATGAAATTGATATTTTCACCAGAAGACTGGAAAATATCAGTTTGGCACTTCCTGAAATCTCGGATTATATTAAAAAATCCCTTCCGCATGAAGATTTCATTGTTGAGGGTGAAATAATCGCCAGTCGAGATGGAAAACCAATATCATTCCAGTACATGCTTCAAAGGGTACGTAGGAAATATGAAATCGATAAAATGATTTCTAAAATCCCGTTAACTGTTTATTTATTTGATGTACTCTATTATGGGGGGCCCATTCTGGATGAACCTCTCCAGGAGAGGAGGAAAACCCTGGAATCAATAGTTAAAGTAGATGAGGGTAAACTGGAGCTTTCTGCCCAGGTTAAAGTCACCCCTGAAGAGATTCACAAGGCTCAGGATCTCTTTGAAATTTCAATTAAGGGAGGTCATGAGGGGATCATGATCAAAGATCCACATGCGCCTTATATGCCCGGTATAAGGGGTAAGAAGATGCTTAAATTAAAAGCAGAACCAGAAACCCTGGATCTGGTGGTGGTGGGTGGAACCTATGGAACTGGAAAACGAGCTCATTTCATTGGCTCCTATTTAATGGCTCTTCAGGATGAGGACAACCAGCTCAAGCCCCTGGCCTACGCTGCCACAGGGTTGGATGATAATACACTAATGGAACTTTCCCAGATGGTGGAACCTCTTATTGTAAGTAAGGATGGTAGGCAGGTAAAGATAGAGCCTTCAGTAATTCTGGAAATTGCCTTTAGTGAGATAGTGGAGAGTCCTGAGTCTGAAACTGGATACTCCCTTCGTTTCCCGGTGGTTAAGAGAATTCGTAATGACCTGGGCTTGGATGAAATTGATACCCTGGAGCGGATTGAATCCATTTTCAGAACTTCTTAAGAAAAGTTGAATAAACCATTGCAACATATTGGATTAGATAAATAGATGGTATTATTCATTATTTTTTATTTTATCCCCTATTTGAAGTTATTTTTTATTTAAAGTTCCATTTTTAGAAAGTTCCAATTTTAGAAATATTATATCCAATGATACATTTTGCAGCATTCAACCATACTTATTAATAATAACTCATAATAGTATTACTGTGGTTGTAATGGAAGACAAGAAAATCTTCAAACTGGCTTTATTCACTGCTATTCTGGGACTGGTGGGGATGATGTTTTCTGCAAATTATATAACGCCTCAAAAGGTTCTAATTAAAGACATGAATCGTGGAATGCTCGATAAGGAAGTTTCAGTTGAGGGAATGGTTACGGGAGTCACCCAGTCCCAGAAAGGGGGAACCTATTTTCTGGAGTTGATGGATGGAAGTGGGAAAATCAAAGTGGTTGTATTTGAAAGTGCAGCATCTGAAATCCAAAAATCCAGTATAAACATTGAAAACTTTAAAAATAGACGTATAAAAATTGTGGGGAGAGTTACTGAGTATCAGGGTAGTCTGGAAGTGGTGCTAAAGGATGCCAGTTCACTGAAGATAATGGCATGAAAACATGCCAAATATTTAGTTATGGGAAGATATTTAGTGATGGGAACTTTTATAGTTTAAAAAGAAATGCTTAGATCCTAATCTTTTTTTGAAGCCTTTAAACCAAGGGTGTATCCTTTGATCTCATCCAGGATATCCTTGGCATAGTAGGAGGCAAATATTATTCCCAGGGCACTAACCACCCAGAAGGATGCTAAACGATCCACCATGGCTATGCTTCCACCCACTGCACTGGAAACTCCGAAAAGCACCAACAATCCAGTGAGTGATAGTTCAATGGAACCAATACCTCCGGGTAGGGCAGATACTATTCCAATGATGTTGGCCAGGAGGAAGATGATAATAATGGCCACGAAGTTGATTTCAACGTTGAAAGCAACAAAGACAACGTATAACCGCACACATTCCAGAAGCCAGGAAACAGCGGTTAATAAGAATACCACCAGCAGATTCTGGAAGCTGCTGAATGTTTTGGTGTATTCGATCATGCTGCGTAGCCCTTCGGTGAACTTCTGGTAGAAGTTCTCCACCACCTCTTCAGAGATGGGTAAAAACCGTAGTATTGAATGAATACGATTATAAATCCATAAACTGGTATCTTCTCTCCAGTTGATTAGATAGATAACTAATAAAAGCCCTAAAGAAGCTAAACCTCCCATTACTGCTATCAATCTAACTTTTGGGAGTAAGCATGCGCATAATATTAATAAAACAGCTACAATAACTCCGTCAAAGAATCTTTCGGTTAGTCCTGCGGATAAACCCTCTGAAAGGGTTATTCCATTGATTTTTTTACCGGCAACAGCGTTTAAGACTTCCCCTGCAGTGCGCATGGGGCTGAAGTTTCCTGCAAAAAGTCCAATGGTTTTGACAATGAAGTTCTTCTTGAATTCCCAGGGTTGATTAATGATATAACCCCAGCGTAATGAGCGTATCCACACTACAAATAGGTGTATGCCGACTGCTAGCAGTATTAACCATGGATTGGCAGTTTTTATTACTTCCCACATTTGCTGGGGACCGATCCAGATTATTAGGAGTGCCAGTAGCAGGATACTTACCAGGAAAACATAATATCTTTTCAAGGTCAGATCCTCCGCAGTAATTTACGTATCAAGAGGCGCAGCGTGAACATCATGTAATGCACCACATGTCGAGAGCGAACGTAAGATTTTTCATTACCATAAATACACTGTATTGGACTTTCAGCCACCACCAGATCGTTTTCTGATGCCTTACAAAGGACTTCTGATTCATAGACATAGTCGTTGTAAGATATGTCCACAAAGAATGGGGCTGCTTTTTTAGATATTACTCTGAACCCGCACTGGCTATCAGTAATATGGTAACCGGTCACGAATCTTATCAACCGGGTGGTTATTCCATTGGAAAGCCGACGTTGCAGAGGCATGTTATGAGGGGCCATGTTAAGGAAGCGGGAACCTATTAACAAGTCAACACCATCCATTCCCTCTAGGAGTAGGGGTATGCAGCGGGGGTCATGTTGACCATCTCCATCCAGAAGAACTATAAGATCATAGTCATCTTTAATGGCACTTTCAAGTCCAGTTTTGATAGCTGCACCTTTGCCTATATTTTTATTATGTTTTAAAACTTTTGAACCCGTATTTTTTGTAAGTGCTGCTGTTTCATCGGTGGATCCATCATCAACAACCATTACGTCTGAATATTTTTTAACACAATTAACCACGTGCAATATGGCATTTTCTTCGTTGTAAGCGGGAATAATAGTTATGATTCTCATTTAAATTCCTGTAATTTATTAATGGAAATTAACAAAGTCAGCAAATAATATTATACTTATAAATTTAAATATTTTCATTTAATATAAAGTCATGGTGTTCCAATGAACTATTCCCAAGTCTTACGAGAAAAACCTGTTTTACTGTTACTCGTCCCTGCCGTAGCAGCATTTTTCATAGCACTAATTCCTACTTTAAAGTACGGGTGGCCTTTGGGTGGGGATATTTTTTATCATGTTCATCTGGCCAAGCTATACTTGGAACAAGGATTGATCTACTGGGATCCGTTAACATCTGCACCATACGGGCGGCCTATTTCTTATCCCCCCATTTTTCATTTGTTATTACTTTCATTCGGCTTTATTTTTGGGGATATGTTCGACGCGGCCCGATTTTTACAACCAGTACTAACTCTGTTCTTATTCTTCTCCTTTGCTTACGTAGCTTACAAACTTTATGAAAGTGTTCTGGTAGGTGTTACTGCCGGATTCTTTATATTTTTCAGTGTGGTCTTTCAAAGATTTATCTTACCTGGCCCGGAAAATCTGGCCCTCATACTGTTTCCCCTGGTGCTTTATGGGTTTTATCTTTCCACCAATAAAAAAAGTTATAAATACGCTTCAATATCAGGGATCATGACGGGAATAGTATTTTTAACCCACACACTCTCTGCATCATTCTTGTTTTTGGTAACATCCATTTATGCTCTCTTAATCAGTTTAAAGGATAAATCAATTCTGAAGTACTGGATGGTATTTGTTATTTCTGCTTTTCTGGTAGCATCAATATGGTGGATACCGTTACTAGTTAAATATGGGCTTGTTTTTAATTCAAATGGTGATGCTCCATATCTGGTGAGTTTTTTAAGTTATCCAAAGTTTTTCGGGATCTTAACACTCCTATTTGCATTTTTAGGTGCTATTCCAATGGTTAAAAGAAGATCCAAACAGGATATTTTAATATTAACCAGTTTAATTTCAATTTTAGTTGTCAGTAACCTGAATTATCTGGGTGTATCTATTTTAAGCAACCGGTTCCTGACATTTGCCCTTTTCCCCCTGGTAGTCATGGCTGGATTGGGAGTTAAGCACTTAAAAATCATAATTGCACAAAAAAACATCTCCCGGAAGTTCTACTGTATTTTCATCGCTTGTGTTTACATATCATCGGTTATGATTGGATATTCCATGCTGGCTGATGTTGACAGTGGATTCATCTGGTTAAGGGCCTCTGACAGTGAACTGGACATTGCAGAATGGTTCCAGGAGAATGGGGATAAAAAAAGTGTGGTGGTAGCGTATAACTTCAGAGATCCATTTATAGTGGCTATCAGCAGACAACCCGTGGCGGTGGGTGGTTATGGTCAGGGTATATTACAGTCCCTGGATATCCAGAAATATGCAGATGGAAGGGTGAATCAATCAGATTACATAAAGGATAATGTGGGATACGTGGTTCTGTTTTCAGGTATGAAAGCCCCTCCCTACACCACACTGGTATATAAAAATAGTAATTACGAAATTTATACTTTCAACCGAGATGCTTCCTTAACTTCCATTTAAATTAAGATAATCGGATATCTCAGGGTGGATAACGCACTGGTTATATTAAGATTCAATCAGATTTATTCCAGAATCAATTTCAAGTTCTCTCCAGGCTGATAAGTCCATCAGTTGCCCCTCTTTATCACTAACATCGGTGTTCATCATCAGGAATGATGAATTCTTAAAAACATTCAGAGGGAGCTTCAACACTAACATGTCCCCCTGAACTTCAACTGTGGCATTCATTTCAACTTCAATGCTGTTAACAGATTTTTTCTCATATTCTGCAGTGCCATTTTGAACCTCAACCTCCAAACGTTTAAATTGTCCATTCTCCAGAAATCGGAAATGGTACCTGTAAACCAGTTCACGGTTAATATCATGGGCAGCGGATATGATGATATAAAAATTATTATCATCACGTGCCACGCCCACGGAACTCATTTCATCCGATGTTTTAAGAGTTTTAGTGTTATAATCATATCTCACATCTTCAAATGAGGATTGTGGCATTCCTGTTTTAGAAAAATTGTTATCATTAATAAATTGCACGTTAACTGGTTGCGGTGTGGCGAAAAGTTCGTTAATTCGGATGAAAGATTTAAGATACCCTTTGGTGAGAGAAAGGGGGAGTCCATAGGAATTAATAGCTTCTTCTTTTGTCTTCTCTTCATCTGCAGTTAAAGGATTTTCTATACAGTTAACATCAAAGTTCTGCAGTTCTGGGGGAGGTGTTAAATTTAGAGATGGCTGGTAGTTAGGGGGTGATGGCCATTTAGTCCCACCCTTATGAACCAGATAAGTGTATATCTTCCCTTTAAAGTTCGTTGCAGCGGTAGAATACATTACAAATGCATTGGTAGCCCAGTGATCGCGATGTTCATCTAGTCCATCCGGAGTGATGATGATGGTGGGCTTGAAATCAGTTATTATTTGTTTTAAGTTTTCTGCTACATTCCCGCCGGTGTAAGTAGCATTCTGCTGGTAAGTGAAATTATAGTGGGAATGATCAAACTTGTTGAAGGGGGTGTTGCTGGTGTAGAGTTTATCCGGGTCCCAGTAATCCTCAAACAGGGCTTTGAGGCCGGTATCAGGATAACCCAAAAATATAATGTTACTTTCATTCACACCCAATTTGGAGAGTGCATTCAAAGCTTCTTCATGTCTCAGTTCTGAAATTTCAGTGGAACTGTTCTTATTATTTTTTTCAAGGTACTGGGAAAGTTCTTCTGGTGTGGCGGCACTGCTACCATCCGTCATAACCACCACGGTTACAGTGGCATTCATATCCCTGGCCTTTTTTATCAACCCACCGGCAGCCAGTGATTCATCATCAGGATGGGGAGCAATAACCAGAATTCTATCACTACTCTGGATTTCAGGCATCTGAGAGTATTCTGGAGTATCCAAATAGCTTAAAAATAAATATGATAGGGTGATAATTGTAATTAAGCCTAAAACGATTAAAAGGAGTTTGTTACGGTTTGACTGTGGGGATGGAGGGGAAGTGGTAGTCATATCAGTACCTTTAATGTATTTTTATTCTATTTTTAATCATTTTATTCTTTTTCCCTCACTTTATAGGATGAGGATTACTAAAATTGTTTTAAAATTAATCAATGACTTAATTAAAATTAATCAATGACCTAAATGTTATTTATGTTTAAATCGATAACTTCAAATTAAAATACCATGAGTTTAGTTTACTAATATTTATTTATCATCACAGACACCGGTGTGCCCTATGGAATATGAAAAAATAACTAAAAATAAGTCTGTTCTATTACTTTTGATTCCTGCCATCCTTGCGTTCTTCGTGGCCATTATTCCCACTTTAAAGTACCAATGGCCATTAAGCTGGGATATATATTACCATGTGCACCTGGCCAAACTCTACCTGGAGCAAGGACTCACCTTATGGGATCCGTTAACCTACGCACCCTTCGGAAGACCTATTTTTTACCCACCCTTATTCCATTATATTTTGGCGGCATTTACCGCCCTTTTTAAAGTTGATCCCTTCCAGATTGCCCGATATCTGCAACCAATTTTTGCATTTTTCCTGGTTTTATCATTCACCTACGTTGCCTGGAAATTTTACAACTTAAGGGTGGCTCTCTTAGCTGGATTCTTTTTGTTTTTCACCTCAGTATTCCACCGGGCCATGCTACCCTTACCAGAAACCCTGGCCTTAATTTTATTCCCCATCGCAGTATACTTTTATTACCGTGCACTGGAAGGAGATGGATATAAATTAGCTGTTTTGGGAGGTATTATCAGTGGGTTGATGATGCTAACCCATAATCTAACTGGATTAATAATGTTAGGAGTGGTCCTACTTTTCACATTAGCCCTTAAACTGCGAAAGGATAAAGTCGAGTACAGGTCTTTAGGGATATTCCTGGGATTCACCCTTATAGTAGCCGCTCTTTGGTGGTTTCCCCTGCTAATCCAGTATGGTTTCGTTTTCCACAACCCCCGGGCTGTTATTCAAGGACCTGTTCAGTACCTTATCATCCTGGTTAAGACCATGGGAGCACCTGCCCTGATATTCACCCTTTTATGGGTAATTTTCATGATTATGGGATTAAAAAAGGATGATCTGGAAAGGTGGTATAAAAAATTATCCCGTAAGGAGATTTTAATTATTTCCTGGACATTATTTCTGTTAATATTAAGTAATGCCTATTTATTGGGATTTTCCATACTCATAGATCGTATATTGAACTTCGCAGTCTTTCCAGTGGTGCTTATGGCTGCACTGGGACTGGATTACATACACTCCTTTAAGGGTAAAAAATCGGTTTATGACCGAATATACAAAGTTATAGTTATTATTTTAATCATATCTGCAGTCTGTTCAGGAGTATTCTATGCTTTATCTGTAAAACCACTGGTTAATGACTCTCAAAGAGACTTAGCCCAGTGTTTTGCTCATAATGGGGGTGGTAGTGGAGTGGTAATGTCACTCACTGAAGGCCTTGATCCGGTGATTGTCTCGGTGTCCAGGCAACCAGTTTCCACTGGAGGTTACCAGCCAGGTATGGTTAAAGTCCTTGATCGAAACCTTTACTACAGTGGAAATTTCACTAAAGAAGATGTTGAGAGGGATAAAATTAGATACTTTGTGGAACAGTCCCCAATAGTTCATCCCAGTTATTTCACCCTGGTTTACCAGAACAAAGATTATAAAGTCTGGCGGGTAGATATCTAGATCGAGTACGCAGTGATAACATTATCGGATTGGAATAATAGATACCCAAGATAACCGAAACTATCAGGGATAGTATATAGCCATTATCATGGATATCAGATACCAGCATTATCAGATTGGATATAGTATTTAGATCACAGCATTTCAGAACGTATTAACCATAAATATAATTGTAAATTCTTGATTAGTTAATCTAATCAAGTTTAAATTAAATCAAGCGTTTAATGATAATTTTAAGGAAGTGCTTTTAATGAAAAAGTTATTCGGAACATTTGGGGTTAGAAGAATTGCCAATGAAGTATTAACACCAGAATTCGCATCCAAACTGGCTGCAGCATATGGAACACTGGTCAAGGGATGGGTAGCTGTTGGGGGAGACCCTAGAACATCCACTCCCTTAATAAAACACGCAGTGATATCCGGACTCCTCTCATCAGGATGTCAAGTGGTTGATCTGGGAATACTGCCCACACCAGCAGTACAGTATGCAGTTCGGAACTACTACGATGGAGGGGTGATCATCACTGCCTCTCACAACCCTCCACAGTACAATGGGATCAAATTCGTGGATGAAGATGGAATTGGTATAGCTGAAGATATGGAACTTGAGATCGAGGCCATGTACTTTAACGAAAACCCAGACAGGGTGGCCTGGGATGAAATTGGGGATATAACCACCAATCCTGGCCTGGTTGATGAGTACATTGATGAAGTGATACAGCGGGTGGATCACGATGCCATTAAAAAAGCCAATCTCAAGGTAATAGCAGATTGTGGTAGTGGAGCTGCCTGTTCCACCACACCTTACATTCTCCGCAAACTGGGATGCGAAGTCACCACCCTTAACTGCCAACCTGATGGTCACTTCCCTGGGAGAAACCCGGAGCCAACTGAGGACAATCTCCAGGAACTCATTAAAACAGTGAAAGCCACTGGAGCTGATCTGGGAATCGCCCATGATGGGGATGCTGATCGTACCATCTGCATAGATGAAGAAGGAAGCTTTGTAATGGGGGATAAAACTTTCGCTCTGGTTGAAAAACAGTTACTGCAGGAAAACCAGGGAGGACTCATAGTTACCACTGTGGCCACATCCACTGCCATCTACGATATAGCAGAAGAATACGGTGGAACAGTAAAGGCAACTCGGGTGGGTGACCTTTTGGTAGCCCGGGAACTCAAAGAGAGCGATGGATTATTTGGTGGAGAAGAAAACGGAGGTCTTATTTTCCCTGACTTTGTTTTGGGTAGGGATGCTGCACTGTCCACTGCCAAAATCGTGGAAACAATGGCCCTCACAAAAAAACCGTTATCCAAGCTGGTGGCGGAACTACCGGCCTACCAGTCAGTGAAGATGAAAGTGGAATGTCCTGATGAACGTAAACAGGAGATAATGGATAAAATCGCTGTTGACACCCAGGAATATGAGATTGACACCACTGATGGGGTGAAAATCTTCCGTGAAGAAGGATGGCTCATCATCCGACCTTCAGGAACAGAACCAATCTTCAGATGCTTTGCAGAAGCTAAAAACATTAATGATGCTACTAAAATGGCAGAATGGGGCATATCCCTTGTTAATAAGCATTTAGGAAACTAATAGTAGCATTTAAAAACTAAGTTAGCTTTTAGAAACTAATAATATTATATAATTATTTTTTCTAAAACTTTCTCTTATTCTCCTTTTTATTTTTCCCTTCTTTTTTGTCCAGGATCATCAAAATAAAAACCGTAAAATTCCGCACAATAAGCGCATAATGGGAATTTCCCATAACGGTAGCGGCTCCCGTCCTCTTTATTCATATCAAATTTTTTACCGCAAGTGTAGCAAGTTTTAATTTTTTCATCTTCTTGATTTTCACGGTGTATTTCGCTTTCTTCACTATTTGGATCAGAATTTTTAAGTGGTTTACCTTTTATTACTTCATTATTCTGGATGTTAAACACCACCATGGATTATGAGTCTATTAAATTCGTATTTAATCATTTAAATGGATATGATTAGGTATTGTTCTATGGTTAAAGTATTGTACTATGGTTAATTGAATGGTAGATTCATTTATTGGTTTTAGATTTATTCCTTGATTAATCTAATATTTATATGGTTGACTTACAATGTATGCTGGTTTGACTTTCAATATCAGGTAAGTATCATACCAAAAATATCATACGAAAATCGAAAAATAAATTATGAATTGGTGCACAGATAATAAGATCATGAATAAAAAAAGAAAAATTGCCTGGGGGATTACGGGAAGCGGTGAAAAACTGGTGGAAACCGTGGAAATCATGCAACAGATGAGGGATGAATACCATAAACAATTCGACATAAGGGTGTTCATTTCCAAGGCAGGAGATCAGGTTTTAAAATATTATAATCTCTCCAATACTCTGGAAACGAAGTTTGACAAGACCTGGACTGAGATCAACTCCAATGCCCCCTTCCTGGCTGGACAGATTCAGCTGGGAAGGTATGCGTTCCTTTTGGTGGCTCCGGCAACATCTAACACAGTGGCTAAGATATCACTGCGCATAGCAGACACCCTGCTCACCAACGCTGCCATAATGGGTCAAAAAACTAACACACCACTTTACATCATGCCCACAGACTTTAGGGAGGGTATTGTAACCACTAAACTCCCTAATGGTAAAGATCTGGAGTTGACCATAACTCGTGAGGATGCAGAGCATGTGGAAAAACTGTCAAAAATGGACAGTACCAATGTATTTGAACATCCTGAGGATATACCAGCCATATTCCGTGAGCACGCTGAAATGCTTAAGTGATCTCTAGTATTAGGCAGTTTTTGAAGATTCACATGTATTTTAATGTCTAAATAAGCTCTTAAGTAGACTATTAACTGGGTTTTAAGGTCCTAAATGAGTTTTTTGAAACCTTAAAGTAGTTCTCTTCGCAGTTGTAAGGTGACGCTGAACTTTTTAATGGAAAGGCCCTCATCCACGTCATCACTAAAGGGCGAGATCCCTCTGAAATAGTATTCCACCGGTCCGGTATTATCAATATCCACAGGCACAGTTTCCATATCATCCAGTGTATCAAAAAAATCATGTATTTCCATTAATTTATCTTCCGGACCACTGAATTTAACAACCAGGGCCCCCTCTCTTCTGTTTTGGAGTGATATGTATTTATCATCCACATCTATAGTTTTATCTTTCTTTTTACTCCCACTAACCCTATGAAATACGATATTTGCCATAATTTAACCCCCTAATCTGTTTTATACACTATAATAATTGGTTTTTCTGGGATATAAATTTTGAGATATCACATGGATTTTATAATCATTTTTTGGAAGAGAGATAGAGAGATACTTCCTCATGATTAGGCTATTTAGGATGAAAATCTAGATAAGAACTATTTTTAAAGAAATTAGTTTTTTAGAAAAATGAAAAAAATAAATAAAATAAAATTAAGGCATTAAATAATGAAAATAGTTAATTATGGGTTTTATGTTATAATTTATATCCTATATCCCTGAGGAATTTATGCCTATCATCCACATCCTCCTCTGTCTCAATAGATTGCGGTTTGAAACCATCAACAACTCCAATTATTCCCCTCCCCTGTTTGGTTTCAACAATCAGGGCCTGAACTGGATTGGCAGTGGCGCAGAAAAGATTAACCACCTCAGGCACATCTTTGATTCGTTGGGTGAGATTTAGGGGGAATGCATTACCCAGGAAGATCAGGAAACTGTGACCACAACCCATCTCCAGCATTTTCTCCCCGGCAAGTTTCTCTAGATCTGCATTGTTACCAGCAGTTCTCACCAGACAATCTCCTGAAGCCTCTCCAAATGCAAGACCAAACTCTGCCTGGGGCACGGTATTCACTATGGCCTCGTAAAGGTCCTCCACAGTCTTGATGAAATGACTCTGTCCTAAAATAAGATTACAGTCATCTGGTGCTTCCAGTTTAACAATTTTAATGTTAAGTTCCATTACACATCCCCCATTTATCATTTTTACCATCAATATTATCGTCCATTAACTCAATATTCATCTGAAATTATATCTGCATCTGAAATTATATCTGTCTATTTAATAATTGGAATTCATGGCATGTTAATTTAACTTTTCAAGGGATTATTTTCCCTTTTTTGAAGTTTTTTCAACTGGTTATCTTGGTCATTGGTAATTTATTTATAGTAGCAAAATTAAATTGTCATTAACAATCATTATAAAATTGGTGTAAAATTATAGATATAAGGTGGAGCATAGGATCAAAAGAGATAGAAATCCAACTATCTTAGACACATTAAAATAAAATCCTGTTAGTTTTTATAAACCATTGGCAAACTAGCCAAGGGCTTGATTAAAAAGGCTTAATCACATCTAATGTGAGGTTTTAGTTATGAAAGAGAAGATGAAGGAAATTGGGCTGAGAATAACAGAACTTCGAGAGCTCTCAGATATCAGTATTCAGGACATGGCGGATTACCTGCAAATTCCCCTGGAAACCTACCAGGAATATGAAGAAGGGAAAAAAGACATCCCTGCCAGCATTCTCTTTGAAATTGCCCATAAAATGGAAGTGGACATGGGTTTACTATTAACTGGAGAAGAAACCAGGATGCACATTTTCAGCGTAACCAGAAATGGAAAAGGAGTGGAAGTAGGTCGTAGAAAACAGTACCAGTATGAGAACCTGGCGGAAAAATTCATACACAAAAAGGCAGAACCATTCATCGTCACTGTTGAGCCTAAAGATGAGGAATACAAGCCATCAACCAATACTCATCCAGGACAGGAGTTCAATTACATTCTGGATGGAACCCTGAAAATTTACATACACGATAATGAGATCATACTCCATGAAGGAGATTCCATATTCTTTGATTCATCATATGAACATGCAATGGAAGCCCTGGAAAATAAACCAGCCAAATTCCTGGCAATTGTAATGTAAAAAGGGATATTGGAATTTTAAAAACCATTATGATACTGAAAATGGATAATAATCAACATATATTCAGAGAATCTAAAAAATTGATAAATAAATGTTTTATTAAATAACTGGTGATAAAAAATGTCATCTTTACTTGAAAAATTCGTTTCACAGGTGGATTTTGAGTCTTATCAAGATTTTAAGGATAATTTCCGTATAAACATACCTGAAAACTTCAACTTTGCCTATGATGTGGTGGATGAATATGCTCGTTTGTATCCTGAAAAAATTGCCCTGGTGTGGTGCAATGATGATACTCACCGGATATTCACCTTTAAAGATATGAAAGAATACTCAGACCGGGCAGCTAACTTCTTCACGCAGCAGGGTATAAAAAAAGGAGACAGGGTAATGCTCACCCTGAAAAGCCGTTTTGAGTTCTGGTTCTGTATCCTGGCCCTGCACAAATTAGGGGCTATAACCATCCCTGCCACCCACATGCTCAAAACCAAGGATATTGTGTACCGTATAGAAAACGCCGGTATCAAAATGGTGGTGTGTATAGCTGAAGATAGAGTGCCGGAGTACTTTGATGAGGCCCACGCGGAAATGGGAGACACCGGCCTGGTGAAGGCACTGGTGGGGGATGAAGATAGGGAGGGATGGTTTAACTTCCGGAAAGAGATCGAAAAGGCATCCCCTGAATTCAAGCACCCTACCGGTGATGAATGGGCTGAAAATGAGAATATAGCCCTGATTTACTTCTCATCAGGAACCACGGGTATGCCCAAGATGATCATGCACGATCACACCTACCCCCTGGGCCATATAATAACCGCCAAATACTGGCAAAACGTGATGGATGATGGATTGCATTACACTGTGGCGGACACAGGATGGGCCAAGGCCATGTGGGGTCAAATATATGGCCAGTGGATTGCAGGTACGGCAGTGTTTGTATATGATTATGAAAGATTCGACGCAGGAAAAATGCTGGATAAGGCATCCCATCATGGAGTAACCACCTTCTGCGCACCGCCCACCATTTACAGATTCTTAATAAAGGAAGACCTCTCCCAGTATGACTTTTCAACTCTGCAATACGCTGTAACTGCTGGAGAGCCCCTGAACCCTGAAGTTTACAATAAATTCCATGAATTCACTGGCCTGCGGTTAAGGGAAGGATTTGGCCAGACAGAATGTGTGGTCTGCATAGCCAACTTCCCCTGGATAAAACCCCGCCCAGGGTCCATGGGGAAACCTGCCCCTGAATACGACATCCAAATCATGAATAACGAGGGTAATCAGTGTGATGTGGGTGAAGAAGGAGAAATAGTAATAAAAACCGCTGATGGAAAACCCCCGGGCTTATTCCGCGGATACTACAAGGAAGAGAATAAAACAGAAGCTGCCTGGTACGATGGATTTTACCACACCGGTGATACCGCCTGGAAGGATGAAGATGGCTACCTCTGGTTCGTGGGACGTAACGACGACATGATAAAAAGTTCAGGATACCGTATAGGACCTTTCGAAGTGGAAAGCGCAGTGATATCCCACCCTTCAGTCCTGGAATGCGCCATAACAGGAGTTCCTCATCCCGTAAGGGGACAGGTTATAAAAGCCACCATAGTACTGACTGGTGATTATGAACCATCTCCTGAACTGGCCAAGGAAATACAAAACCATGTTAAACAGGTCACTGCACCCTACAAATATCCCCGAGTTGTGGAATTTGTGGATGAACTACCCAAGACCATCAGTGGAAAAATCCGCAGGGTAGAAATCAGGGAAAAAGATGAAAAACAGTAGTATTGATGTTAATATGGATAATGGAGTATTTTGATTAATAATAATCATTTCAGATTCTTCATTAATCCTTTTATTTCAAATACATGATTTTTGAGTTATTTATTCATTAAAATGACGTTTCAAATATATTAACAGGATGATATGAATCATGACAAATCGCAAGAAAGAACCCTATCCAGTTTTCAATGAACTGGAATGTAAGGCATGTGAACGATGCATACGCGCCTGCCGTCCTGGTGTCCTTAAAATGAGTGAAGCCATCAATGAACGCGGTTACCATTACGCAGTTTATCAGGGAGAAGGATGCACCGGTTGCGGGGACTGCTACTACACCTGCCCCGAACCATTGGCTGTGGAAGTTCACATACCCCGAAAATCCCGTAAAAAAGACCAGCATAAACCCAAAAATGATAAAGAGGGTAAGGAGGAAGACAAATGACTATCCAGCTAATCAAAGGCAACACCGCCGTTATCATCGGTGCAATGTATGCTGGCTGTGATTGTTTCTTCGGATACCCCATCACACCCGCATCCGAGATTTTACACGAAGCCTCACTGTACTTCCCCAGAGTAGGCCGCAAATTTGTGCAGGCAGAATCAGAGGAAGCAGCCATAAACATGGTTTACGGTGCAGCTGCCGCAGGACACAGGGTGATAACTGCCTCATCAGGCCCAGGTATCAGCCTCAAACAGGAGGGAATATCCTTCCTGGCAGGAGCAGAGCTCCCCTGTGTAATCGTGGATATCATGCGCGCCGGACCCGGTCTGGGAAACATTGGACCAGAACAGGCAGACTACAACCAGCTTGTCAAAGGAGGAGGCCATGGAAACTACAGGAACATCGTACTGGCCCCTAATTCGGTGCAGGAAATGTGTGACTTCACCATGAAGGCCTTCCAACTGGCAGAAAAATACCGTAACCCAGCAGTGGTACTGGCAGACGGAGTACTGGGACAGATGGTGGAAAGACTCCACTTCCCCTCAGAAGCCATAACACCAACCTACGATGAATCATGGGCTGTAAGGGGCAACCACCAGACAAGGGGAAACCTGGTAACCAGCATCTTCCTGGACTTCGACCAGCTGGAAGACTTCAACTACCGTTTACAGGAAAAGTACCAGACCATCCGTGAAAACGAGGTGGACTACGAGGAATACCTGGTGGATGATGCCGAGATCATCCTGGTGGCCTATGGTATAAGCAGCCGTGTGGCACGCTCAGCAGTGGACCTGGTCCGAATGGAAGGTATAAAAGCAGGACTATTCCGCCCTAAAACATTATTCCCCTTCCCAGAGGAACGATTAAGGGAAATAGTCACCAGCAGGGATTGCCAGTTTTTATCAGTGGAAATGAGTAACGGCCAGATGCAGGAAGACATAACACTGGCAATTGGCTGCCAGCGTCCGGTGGAACTGGTGAACCGTATGGGTGGAAACCTCATTGACCAGAAAAGCATAGTAGACAAAATCCATGAAATAGCAGGTGGTAACTAATGATGGACAAAACCATGGATGAAGTGGAAAGAAAAGAGATGGTAAATGAAAAAATCATCAAAAAACCAGACTCCATGCTGGATGCATATCCCCGTAAAGGAGGAAGCGCACCCACCGCCACTCACTACTGCCCTGGGTGTGGTCATGGAATACTGCACAAACTCATAGGAGAAGCCATTGATGAACTGGGAATACAGGACCGCACCGTTATGACTAGTCCAGTGGGATGCGCAGTTTTCGCCTATTACTACTTTGACTGCGGACATGTACAGGTAGCACACGGCCGTGCACCCGCAGTGGGAACCGGACTATCCCGTGCAGAAGAAGACGCAGTGGTAATATTATACCAGGGAGATGGAGACCTGGCATCTATAGGATTAAATGAAACCATTCAGGCCGCTAACCGGGGAGAAAAACTGGCAGTATTCTTTGTGAACAACACAGTCTACGGGATGACTGGGGGGCAGATGGCACCCACCACCCTGGTGGGGGAAGTCACTGTCACCTGCCCAACGGGCCGTGACCCCCGTTACATGGGTTACCCCATGCACATGTCAGAATTACTGGATAACCTGGATGCACCGGTATTCATTGAGCGTGTCTCTGTTTCAAACCCTAAAAATATTCGTAGAGCTAAAATAGCAGTGAAAAAAGCCCTTGAGGTTCAAAGGGATGGTAAAGGGTATGCATTTGTGGAAGTGCTCTCACCATGTCCCACCAACCTCAGAATGGATGCCCAGGCAACAGAAGATTTCGTTAACAATGAGATGGCTAAAGAATTCCCACTTAAAAACTTCCGTGACCGTCGAAGCGAAGCAGAACCCCTGTGCAGAGCACGGAGTGATTTTTCACTAGATTCACTGGAAGAAATCTTCGAAGTTAAGGATGACACTTCATGGGCGGCCAGGGATGATCCATCCTTCCCGAGAAAGGTGGTTCGAATTGCAGGTTTCGGAGGCCAGGGAGTTCTGAGTATGGGACTCACACTAGCCCAGGCTGCCTGTAATGACCAGCGCCATGTATCCTGGTATCCTTCCTACGGACCAGAACAGCGAGGCGGAACATCAGACTGTACCGTGGTTATATCTGGTGAAACTATAGGATCTCCGGTATTACAAACTTCTGATGGGTTGGTGGCTATGAACCGACCTTCACTGGAAAAATTCGCATCTAAAGTGAGGGAAGGTGGACTTATCATCTATGAAAGCAGTATTGGTGATTTTGAATCCCCTGAAGGACTTAGAACCCTGCCCATACCTGCCCGTAAGATAGCTAAGGAACATGGTGTGAAAAGAGCAGCTAACACAGCCATGCTGGGAGTTATAATGGAATTGGGATTAACCGATCTTCCAAAACATGTTTTTACCGAAGCAGTAGAGCACACCTTCCGCCGAAAACCCAAACTGGTACCAGCCAACCTGGAAATACTGGAAGCCGGTGCCAAATGGGCCCGGGAAAACATTAAATAATGAGGATATCATGGAGAACAAATAGGGGATAGATGATCTAGTTAAAATCAGACTATTCCTATTTTACTTCCATCCTAATTCTTTCTGTTAACTTCCGTTCTCTTTTACTTCCGTACGCTTTTTGTTAATAGATTCTATTATTTACATTTATTTTTTATTTTACCTTCAATAATCGTTTTTTAAAGAATTTTACAGTTTATTTTTTACATTTATTTAGTGGGGGAATGATTTTTATTCCGATGGTTTTTACCTATTCAGGTCCGAGGGTGTGTCAAATTTTAAGTAAATTGTGGATCATATTGTTAACTGTATCATAATCATAATACAAATTTGAATTGAGATTGTAAAGTCGGGGATAAATTTTAGGGGTGAAATAAATGCCTGTTTTTCTAAAAGAAGAAGATATTTCCTTGGTTCTCTGTGGTGAAGCAGGGCAGGGAATCCAGACAGTAGAGGCAATACTGGCCCAGGCTGTAAAACAAAGCGGATACAACATTTTCTCAACCAAAGAATACATGTCAAGGGTTAGAGGAGGTCAAAACTCCACTGAAATAAGAGTATCATCCCACAGGGTGGCCTCATATGTGGATAGAATTGACATACTACTTGCTCTGAGTTCAGGGGCAATAGATCACCTCCGGGACAGAATATCCAGGGATACTCTGATCATCGGAGATCCAGAACACATCAAATCTGCAAAAGAGGAAAAAACTGCTGGTTTTAGTTTAGATTCTAATTTTATAGAGGTTCCCCTCATGGAAACTGCCCAGGAAATGGGCGGACCAATATTTGCCAATGTTATCGCAGCCGGGGCTCTGTCCTGCCTCTTGAACATTCCCAAAGAAATATTCGATGGTCTGATCAGTGACATGTTCACCCGGAAAGGTCAAGAAATACTTCAAAAGGACTTAAAAGCAGGTGAAGCTGGTTACAATATGGGTAAAGGGTTAATGGAATCTGAAAAAGCCCCGATCCATCTTTCGTTACATGGCAAATCATCAGTGCGTGACGAGCTCCTGATAAATGGTACCGATGCCATGGGATTTGGCTGCCTTGCAGGGGGGTGCAGATTCATGTCATCGTATCCAATGACTCCGTCCACTCCACTCCAAACCTTCCTGGCCAGCAATGCACACGACTTTGAACTGGTATACGAACAGGCAGAGGATGAAATAGCAGCCATCAACATGGCACTAGGGGCATCCTACGCCGGTGCCAGGAGCATTGTAGCCACATCAGGGAGTGGATTCGCACTGATGGAAGAAGGAGTGGGCTTGTCAGGGATGATAGAAACACCAGTAGTCATATGTATTGGCCAGAGACCAGGGCCGGCGGTTGGACTACCCACCCGCACCAGCCAGGAAGACCTGAACCTGGCACTTTACTCAGGACCTGGAGAATTTTCACGTGTCATATTTGCCCCAGGAAAACTGGAAGACGCATTCACCCTAACTCAACGAGCTTTCAACATAGCTGAAAAATACCAGATACCTGTTTTCATTCTCTTTGATCAGTATTTCGCAGATTGCTACTATAACATACCCTTCCTCCCCCTGGAAGAGGTGGAAAATGAGAATTATCTGGTTAAAACCACTCCTGAATATAAACGGTACCTGATCACCCATGACGGGGTCACCCCCCGGGGAATACCCGGATATGGGGATGGGCTGGTTGTTGTGGATTCCGATGAACATGATGAAGAGGGCCATATCACCGAAGACCTTAAAATAAGGACACGGATGGTGGATAAAAGATTGCAGAAGATGGAACAGATCAGGGAAGATGCAGTGGCCCCGGAACTGGTTGGAGAGGATGATTATCATAGTCTGATCATTGGATGGGGCTCCACTTACTGGCCCATTAGGGAAGCTCTGGAAAATATCAGCAGGAAGCATCCTGAAGAAAAATTGGGTTTCCTCCATTTCAAACAGGTGTATCCATTCCATAAATCAGTTGCAGAGTACCTGGAAAAAGCCGAAGATGTTATCATTCTGGAGAATAATGCCCAGGGGCAGATGGCCAATCTCATAAAACTGGAAACAGGATTTGAAATACAGGAAAAGTTTCTAAAATACGATGGAATGCCATTTTCAGTAGAAGAAGTCCAAGAAAGAGTTATGAAATTTATGGGAATGGGAGATGATGGTATTATGGAAGATGATAGCGCTCAGGATGAGGGGGAGGTGTTAAAATGAAACCCAGAGACTTTGACATGCCTGGTGCTGATGTGGCCTGGTGTGCAGGATGTGGGAATCTATCCATACTGCGAAGCCTCAAAACCGCACTGGCTGAACTGGAAATACAACCAGAAAATCTGGTTTTTGTATCTGGCATTGGCCAGGCCGGTAAGCTCCCTCACTACATCAAAGGCAATGTATTCAATGGATTACATGGAAGGTCATTATCTCCAGCAACGGGTATAAAAGCAGCTAATCCCGAGTTAACAGTCATTGATGTCAGTGGTGATGGTTGTATGTATGGGGAGGGGGGAAACCACTTCATGCACACCATAAGACGTAACCCTGACATCACCAACCTGGTGCATAACAACATGGTCTACGGCCTCACCAAGGGACAAGCATCACCCACCAGCCAGAGGGACTTCAACACACCACTACAAGTGGATGGGGTTTTCCTGGAACCCTTCAACCCACTGGCCGTAGCCATAGCACTGAACGCATCATTCGTAGCCCGAGTATTCAGCGGGGACAGGAAACAAACCATTGAAATCTTCAAATCAGCAATAGAACACAAAGGATATGCCCTGGTGGACATATTCCAGCCCTGTGTGACATTCAACAAGGTGAACACCCGGAACTGGTTCCGGGAACACACCTATTACTTGGAGGATGATCATGATCCACTGGACCGGAATGAAGCCTTCCGCAGGGCCACCGAAACCGGAGAGTATCCCCTGGGCATATTCTACAAAAACTCAAAGAAAAGTACCTTCGAAGAAAACCTAAGCATTTACCAGGAGGAAAAAACACCCCTTTTCCAGAGGAAATTCCATAGGGGGAAACTCCAGGCGCTGATGGAAAGTAAAAGATGATTAAACTCATAATTCATCAAAATAACTAATGTTTAGCACTTAAAAATTGAGGTGGAAAATTGAGGAAAATCAGAATACTATCATGGAACGTTAATGGAATCCGTGCTGTGCACAAAAAAGGATTTAAAGAATGGCTCACGAAAGACAAACCAGATATATTATGCATCCAGGAAACTAAGGCTGTTCGCAAACAGTTCCCTGCAGATATCCGGAATATTGATGATTATCAGCTGTATCTTTCCGAGGCAGAACGCAAAGGATACAGTGGTGTGGCTACCTACACCAGTATAAAACCTGAAAATGTGGAAAACGGCTTTGGAATTCCCAAATTCGACAGTGAAGGCCGCACCCTCATAACGGACTATGGAGATTTTGTCCTGTTTAACATCTACTTCCCCAACGGTAAAATGTCCCCAGAACGGCTCCAGTACAAACTGGATTTCTATGACTCATTCCTGGACTATGCCGATGCCCTTAAAGAAGAAGGACGCAACATCGTGGTCTGTGGTGATGTGAACACAGCACACAAAGAAATCGACATAGCACGCCCCAAGGAAAACGAGAAGATATCTGGTTTCCTCCCCATTGAACGGGAATGGATGGACCGGTTCCTCAGTCATGGTTATGTGGACACATTTCGGGAGTTCAACCAGGAACCCGAAAACTACACATGGTGGAGTTACCGAACCCGTGCCAGGGAACGGAACGTTGGCTGGAGACTGGACTACTTCTTCGTGAATCAGGAATTCATGGATAACATCGAATCTGCCTTCATACTTCCGGAGGTAATGGGCTCTGATCACTGCCCGGTGGGAATCGACATAAAACTGGAGGATTAATAAGCCCGAGGATTTATTTATTCGCAATTTTAGCTTTGCAATGATTTTAGTTTCACATTAATAAAGAGCAGTTTTTTAAAGAAAAGAGAGTGTTATGAGTTAATTGTTTTATTATGGTTTAAAGCCTGATTGAAATTGTGAATTTTGATTGAATTATTAAAAAAATATCTGGAAGGATAAAAAATGGACAAATTCGATGAAAAAATGGACAAATTATCTTCAGAAGGTCTGTCTGATTCGGAAATTGGTGAAAAACTTTTAGATGAAATGGGAGATCTCTGCATCTGTCCAGACTGCCCAATGTACAACCAATGTGCTCAGGAAAAATACGAAGGATTGTACTGTGTACTGGGCAAATCCGCATGTAACCTGGAAGAAGATGACTGCATATGCCCGGAATGTGAAGTAGCAGAAGATATGGAACTTAAAAACGATCTATTTTGCATCAAAGGATCAGAAAAAGAATTACGGGGACTTTAAACAGTTATATCTTCCTTATCTTTGCTATTTTCAGTCACACCATTTTTTTAAATTTTTTTATTGCAAATTCCTTTTTTTTAGTATAAATTTATAGTTTATAGATTTTTATCTTAGAATCACCAACCAATATAACAAGGATTATATAAATTTGAGGGATAATGTCTTGAAAATGAAATTTGTCTGAAAAATGAAATAGAAACAGGGTTGGAATAAATAAAAAAAATTATATGGGTAAGGCTTAATTTGTTAAATTTCTCAAATTTCACTTTATCTAAGAAAATTAGAGGGATGTTATGAGTTATCGTGGAAGAGCTAAACAATTTTTAGAATCACAGAATATTTCCATTGGAGACATGATCTCCATAAAAAAAAATGGCACTGAATACCGGGGTATGCTCTTAGACCGGGCTGAAGATGCTGACCAGCTGCACATCGTTCTGAAGATGGACAGTGGATATAATGTTGGCCTAGCCCTGGCCGAGGCTGAAGTTAAACTCCTTGAAAAGGGAGATAAGCCTGAAATCAATCTTCCGCCCCTGGATATTCACCGAGATCCTGGAAAAATGGATGTATCCATAATATCCACAGGAGGAACAGTGGCATCCATCATTGATTATAAAACCGGAGCAGTGCACCCGGCATTCACTGCTGATGATCTTTTAAGGGCCACCCCTGAGCTATTGGATGAGGCTAACATCAGTGGAAATGCCATAATGAATATTTTAAGCGAAAACATGAAACCCGAGTTCTGGGTTCAATCTGCATGTGCAGTGGCTGATGAAATAAATGAGGGGGCGGATGGTGTGATAGTGGCCCATGGAACAGACACCATGCACTACACTGCAGCTGCTCTAAGTTTTATAATGGAGTCACCAGTTCCCATCGTCATCACAGGTGCCCAGAGAAGTTCGGACCGACCATCCTCCGATGCATTCCTAAACCTGATGAGTTCAGTGGCGATGGCCAAGTCAGACATAGCCGAGGTCACAGTCTGCATGCACGCCACAGAAAATGATAACAAGGCACACATCCACCGTGGAACAAGGGTTCGTAAAATGCACACCAGCCGCCGGGACACCTTCAACAGTATTAACAGCCCACCACTGGCCAAAGTGAAAGATGGAAAGGTTAAAATTATTGATAAAAAATTCGCCTACCGCAAGAGGGGAGAGTATCAGCTGGAAGTTAATGACTCGTTGGAGGAAAAAGTGGGCTTCATAAAGAGTTATCCTGGAATAGCTGCAGAACTCCTGGATTATCATATTGATAAGGGCTACAGGGGTCTTTTAATAGAAGGAACAGGCCTGGGTCACTGTCCAGATCATCTGATCCCCTCACTTCAGAGGGCAGCTGATGAAGAAATCCCAGTATTAATGACCTCACAATGTCTCTACGGCCGCACCAATCTCAACGTGTACAGTACCGGTCGTAAACTATTATCTGCCGGTGTCATACCTGCAGAGGATATGCTACCCGAGGTAGCCTACGTTAAACTGGTATGGGCACTGGGACAGACCAGTAAACTGGAAGAAGTTAAAAAAATCATAGAAACTAACCTTAAAGGAGAAATGGATGAAAAATCCTCTTCAAAATACTTCCTGCGAGATTACGGGGAATAGAATGGATTCATGGTGATTGAGATGGATGAAAATATTGATTACGAGAAACTGGGCCTTATGATGGGTCTGGAAATACACCAGCAGCTTAACACAACTAAAAAACTGTTCTGTCCCTGTGAATGTGAACTAACCGATAAAAAACCAGATTATCGTGTTTTAAGGTATTTGAGGCCCACTCAGAGTGAACTGGGTAAAATCGATCGGGCGGCCTTTGAAGAATCCCGCCGTGAACTCACATTTCTTTATGATGCTTATTCTCATCACACCTGTCTGGTGGAGTCCGATGATGAGCCACCACATCCATTAAATCAGGAGGCACTGGAGATTGGACTTATAATTGCAACTCTTCTGGACATGCAAGTGGTGGATGAGTTCCATACCATGCGTAAACAGGTGATTGATGGAAGTAACACTGGGGGATTCCAGAGAACAGGTTTGCTGGCCATTCAGGGACACATGGACACACCCTATGGTAGGGTTGTCATTGAAAACCTCTGTCTGGAGGAAGATGCTGCCCGGAGAATGGGTCAGAGAAAAGGAAAAGTGGAATTCCGCCTGGACAGACTGGGAATACCTCTACTGGAAATAACCACTGACCCCTCCATGAACCATCCAGAACAGGTAAGGGAAGTGGCCTACCAGATTGGCCAGGTTCTGCGCAGTACCAAGGTCAAACGGGGTCTGGGAACCATACGCCAGGATCTCAACATTTCCATCAGGGAAGGTGCCCGGGTTGAAGTTAAGGGAGTGCAGGATCTGGACTCCATGGAGCAACTGGTGAAAAATGAGGTCATGCGCCAGCTTAAACTACTGGAAATCAAGGATGAACTTAGAAAAAGAGGGGCCCTGGTTGAGAACCAGATATATGATCTGGGAGAAATATTACAGGATACTGAATCAAAAATCATTGCCAAAGCAATTAAAAAAGGTGGGAAAGTTCTATCAATTAAATTAAATGGTTATAAAGGATTAATCGGTAAGGAAGTACAACCCGGCAGGAGATTCGGAACTGAACTGGCAGGATACGCTAATAAAATGGGTGTAGCTGGCATATTCCACACTGATGAACTCCCTGCCTATGGAATAACCTCCCAAGAGGTTGAACTGATTAACGGGTTCCTGAAGATTGGGGAAAATGATGCTTTTATTCTGGTGGCAGATGAAGGAGATAT
Source organism: Methanobacterium sp. (assembly GCF_016217785.1). NCBI lineage: Archaea > Methanobacteriati > Methanobacteriota > Methanobacteria > Methanobacteriales > Methanobacteriaceae > Methanobacterium > Methanobacterium sp. The sequence goes on along the minus strand of NZ_JACRGA010000012.1, from coordinate 36,968 downwards.
AGCCAGAAATGCTCTGGAAGAAGTGCAGAGAAGGGCTAAGATCGCTACAGAAGGTGTTCCCGAAGAGACCCGGAAGGCATTGGATGATGCCAATACGGAGTATCTTCGGCCGCTGCCCACTGCCAGTAGAATGTATGTGGAAACGGATATTCCCACTCAGATGGTGTCCTCTGAACTTTTAGAACATGTCAGGGCTAATTTACCAGAACTTCCTGAAGAAAAGAAGGCCCGTATAATAAATGAGTATGGTTTAAGTGAAGATCTCTCACACCAGCTGGTGCGACAGGATAGAGTGAAACAGTTCGAGGAAATTGTTGCAGGATGTGGGGTTGAACCCACAACTGTGGCCTCTTTATTGGCTTATACTCTTAAAGAACTCAGAAGAGAAGGTTTGGATGTGGATAACATCCCAGACAGTCATCTGGTGGGAACCTTCCAGCTACTGAAACAGGGCAAAATATCCAAGGATGCTGTTTCGGATGTGCTGGTGGGAGTTTTGAAGGAAAAATGGACTCCTGAAGAGGCTGCTGGAAATTTAAATTTATTAATGCTTTCAGAAGAAAATGTCAGGACCATAATTGTGGAGATAGTAACTGCCAATGAAAAATTGATCACCGAAAGAAAAATGGGCGCTATGGGGTCTTTAATGGGAATGGCCATGAAAGAACTCAAGGGAAAAGCAGATGGTAAACTGGTGAACAAACTTTTGAAAGAAGAAATACAAAAATATCTACAGTAAGTGGAGAGGTTTTTATGGAAGAATACGATCTGATTATCATTGGGGGAGGACCTGCCGGATTAACTGCCGGAATATACGCGGGAAGGCAGGGAATGAATGCAGTAATACTGGAAAGGATGACTGGAGCAGGTTCCGGTTATATGGTTCCCCTTATGGAGAACTACCCTGGTTTCGAAGTTATATCTGGAAAGGAACTACTGGAGAAGATGAGAAAACAGGTAGAAAAACACATCCCTATTAAAAATATGGAAGAAGTTCGGGAAATTAGTAAAAATGATCCTTCTGGTATTCTCTTAACCACCTCTAAAGGAGAGTATAAAGCAAGGTCGGTAATGATATCCACAGGAAGTCATCACAGAAGACTGAACGTACCGGGTGAGTTTGAATTCCTTGGTCGTGGAGTTTCTTATTGTGCCACCTGTGATGGACCTCTATTCAAGGGTAAGAATGTAATAGTAGTAGGGGGAGGAAATGCCGCAGTTCAGGAAGCAATTTACTTAAAAGACCTGGATTGCAATGTAACCCTCATACACCGCAGAGACCAGTTACGGGCTGAAAAATATCTTCAGAATAAATTAAAAGAACATGAAATTCCCGTAATTTGGGATTCAGCAGTGGAAGAGATAAAAGGTGAACTGGCAGTTAACAGTGTATCTCTCCTCAACCGCAAAAGCCAGGAGAAGAAGGATTTCCCAGCAGATGGTGTATTCATTGCAGTGGGAGAAGAGCCCCTTAATAAAGTAGCCCTAACTGCAGGTGTGGAACTTGACAACGGAGGTTACATAGTAACTGATAAGTACCAGCGAACCAACATCCCGGGAATCTACGCTGCTGGGGATATAACTGGTGGAATTAAACAATGGGTTGTGGCCTGTGCTGAAGGAGCGGTGGCAGCATTAATTGCCTTTGTAGAGGTGGCGGAGGAATCTGAAATAAAATAAAACTTATCTGTATAAATTCCAAAATTAAACTTATTTTATATTTTACAGGATATCATGAAAAAAAGGATAAAATTTGGGCCAGCAGGTAATCCCATAGGTTTTAATGGTCAAACAGTCAATGTTTGTGATTATATTAGTGACATAGGTTTAGATGGCTATGAATATCAGGCCACTTATGGGGTGAAAATTCAAAAACAATCCGGTCTTAAACTGGGTGAAAATGCCAGGGTTAACGATATAAGGATTTCAATGCATGGACCTTACTACATTAACTTATCGGCACAAAAAGATGATGTATTAGAGAGATCCATTGAACGCCTGATCCAATCAGCCAGGGCAGCAGAATGGATAGGGGCCTACCGTATTGTTTTTCATCCCGGTTTTTACACAAAATACACACCAGAACAGGCGTTGAATAGATGTAAAGGAGCAATTTCCGAGCTTCTGGAAAAGTTAGATGCTCTGGGAATAAAAAAATTCACCTTCGCACCGGAAACCACTGGAAAAAGATCACAACTGGGTAATCTGGATGCCATTATTGATATATGCCAATCCTTTGATCATTTTTCCCCCACCATAGACTTCGCCCACCTTCACGCTAGGGGTAGGGGTTGTATAAAAGGAGTAGATGATTATCATCGTATACTGACCAAATTAGAAGAAGGATTGGATGGAATAGGGAAAGGTAAGGAAGCATTGCATTGTCACTTTACTCGGATCGAGTACACTGATGCTGGTGAAAGGAAACATCACGTCCTGATGGAAACTGAATACGGTCCTCCGTTGGAGCCATTACTGGAAGTACTGGTTGATTGTGGGTGGGATGCTACTATTATCTGTGAAACTCCTTTACTGGAGCAGGATGCCCTGGTGATGAAGCGGATTTATAAAAAGATCTTAGATGGTTAAATAGTTATAGTCTATTTTTATTTTTATTTTTTTAGGTTTTTTAACCCGGATTTCCCTATAATCTCTCTAAATATTGATTAAAAAGGGGTTTCTGACAGTTATTACAGAATTATTCTAAGTATTTTAGGGCGCTGAATGATTAACAATTATATATTATATAAGCAATAATACTATCAGAGATTAATATTGGTGGTTGAATGGAAGAGCAGTTCTTGGTTAAAAGTTTAATGAAAGATGATTCTGCTGAAGAAGATCACTTCCTGCTGTTAGTCAACGATTTAATTGAAGAATACATTTTAACAAAGATTATCAATGAATTTACGGATGAAGATGTGGACTATTTAAAAGTAAAAGATCGTCAATTGAGATGGTTAGCTGCTAAAGCAAGATTCAGGGCGGTTAAGATAAAATAGTGTCCTGGAATAAATTTTTTTTATCTATTATTTTAATTTTTTTAATCTCTTTAATTTCTTATTCCTTTTGGATAATTATGCAGCTATTCAATCACAAAACGACAGTACTTATCTCCTAGGGCGTAACATTTGGTTTCTTTAACCCTGGCTTTTTCATTATTGTACAGGCTGAATAATGATTCGAGAATGCCACTGTCAAAGGCACAGGCAGGCCTACCCAGATAAGGCAGTCCACTGCATTCAAAACAGTCCTGGACGCTTATGGTTAGGGGTTCAAGAGTTTTAACTTCCACAGTTCCCAAACTATGTGTTTCCCAAAAATTGGCAATATTTCCCAGGAAGTTATCCCTCTCTGGATCTTTAACTTTTTCATAAAGTGCTTTTCCTACCTTTAAACCTGCTTCGTGGAGTATAGGATCTATATCCACTCCCTGGGTCAGTAGAGAAATCCTTATGGTATGGAATATCAGCCTGAAGAATTCAAAGGGATCATTTTCACTTGAAATATACCTCTGGATGTAGGCCGAAATATCTTCCTGAAGTTGCTGGCGTTGCAGTTTACCAATGTATTCTGATTGTATGAAAAATATCTTTTTCCTAGCATCATAAGGGTCCACACGGGAGCTAATTATTCCTTCCCTTGACATGGATTTGAGATGACTGGATACAGTTGATTTGGCACGGCCCGAGAACTTAACTATCTCATCAAAACTGAGATCACCCTCACGTAGCATGGATAAAATCTTCACTCTTACTGGGCTTTTAACAGCTTTTACCCCCTTCGGGGTGGCAAAGAGTTCGATCTGAATATTTTCAGATCCATAAACATGATTATTCTCATTTATGTCTTTATTGATAATATTTCTGTCCGGTTTTATGTTGGTTTTTTCCATTTTCATCCTAGATTACTTTTTTCTTATATTTACAGTTCTTATATTACAGTTGAATATTAATAATATTCATAATATATTGTTTTATTGGCCTCTTTCACAGCGGAAGCATGTGTCAGTGTCCCGATCAGTTTTGAAGGTTATGCCACACTTTTTACAGGTAACATCATGCAGGGATGTTTTTTTATCAACAACTTCCAGGGCACATGAGCACTTCCAGCCCATTTTACCTTTTAATGCCTGTTCAAAGGCTTTATCTTCATCAACTTCTTTTTTAGGCATAATATCTCCTTTTATAAATACTGATATATTTATAATAATCTTGTGTTCTCAGTGGGTCGGGGTACTTTAACCACCAAAAATCGGAGTGTCGTATCACTCTCATTATACCAGCAATGAGGTATACGGGCGGGACTGTCTATAAGTGAATCTTTGGTAACTTCTTTTTTCTCATCACCAATTTCCACTATACCCACACCTTCCAGAACATAAAAAAACACATCCACTGGAGTTATATGTTTTTTAAGTGACTCTCCTGGTTGGAGTGTTATATGCACTGTCATTGCATTTTCAGTATCGTATAACTTTCGGACATCTACTTTATGGGGAGTGTCAACCACCGGACTTTTTTCCAATTCTACTATATCCATTTCAACACCCTCTTCTATTGGTTCTGTTAATTTTTAACCATTGTTTGTAATTTTATTGAACTTAAAGTTTATATTTACTGAATAATAATTATTGGATTTAATTGAGTAACTTCTAAAAAAATGGTAAAAAATGGGGTTCTTTTACCCCATTATGGCTTTGATGTCCTCTTCTGGATTTCCAATTGGTTTTAAGTCGTAATTTTCTACCAGAACTTTTAGGATGTCATCGTTGGCCCATGCGGGGAGAATAGGTCCAATGTACATTCCTTTTATATTCAGGGCCAGTAAACTCCAGAGAATTGCAGCTGCTTTTTGTTCCATCCAGCTCAGAACAATGGTTAATGGCAGTTCATTGAGTTCCACACCGAATAATTCAGTTAGGGCCACTGCAATGTCCACTGCCACGATAGCATCGTTGCACTGGCCTAGATCTATCAGTCGGGGTACTCCTTCAATGTCTCCCAGGTCCATGTCATTGAATCTGTATTTACCACATGCAAGGGTCAGTACCACTGCTTCTTTTGGGAGTTTTTCCACAAATTCGGTGTAGTACTTGGCCTGGGGTTTGGGGGAGTCACATCCACCCACCAGGATGAACTGTTTTATTTTCCCGGCTTCCACCAGTTCTTTAATTTTAGGGGCGAGGGATAGTACGGTTGAAGCTCCGAATCCAGTGGTGAGTACGGTGTTTCGTGATTCATCTTCCAGTTCAGGTAGTTCCAAGGCTTTTTCAATTACTGGTGTGAAGTCATTATCATCTATGTGTTGCACTCCGGGTAGTTGAGCCACACCACTGGTGAACATTCTTTCTTTGTATTCATCTTTAGGTAAGAGTACACAGTTTGAAGTTCCCAGGATGGCAACAGGGTATTTGGAGAATGTCTGTTTCTGGTCAAACCAGGGGCCTCCCAGCTGTCCAACCAAGTGTTTGTATTTTTTAAGTCCAGGATATCCATGTGCCGGTAACATTTCAGAGTGGGTGTACACGTTAATCCCTTTTCTTTCGGTCTGTTTTAGGAGTTCTTCCAGGTTTTTGAGGCTGTGGCCAGTGACTACGATACCAGGGCCTTTAACTGATCCAACCGGTACTTCGGTGGGCACGGGTTCGCCGTAGGTTTCAATATGGGCTTTTTTAAGTAGCTGCATGGTTTTGATGTTCATTTGACCGGCTTCCAGAGCCAGCTTCACAAGGTCCTCTGGGTCGAAGTTGACATTGGTCAGGGTGGTGAAGAAACCCTTTTCCAGGAAGGCGTCAATCTCATCATCAGCATATCCCAGCTCACGTGCATGGTAAAGATAGGCTGATATTCCTTTTATGGCGAATAGCAGGTTGTCCTGCAGTCGGGCTACTGTGGGTTGTTTTCCACATACTCCTACAACGGTACAACCAGTTTCACGAGCGGTTTGCGAACACTGGTAACAGAACATATCTAATGCATCTTTTTTCTCCATTATATCTCCTCCTTGATTAATTTCAACCGTTTTGGATTTTTTAAATAAGTCAATGAATCCCATGCTATTTTCTCTGTTTTAAGAATATTTTCTAAGTCCTTTGTTGTGTCTTAAAATCCTTTATTTTTGTTTCATCAACATCGAATAGTTCTACATAGATCGAATGTTCTATACTTATAGAACAAACTATTTAAAATTTTTGGCAACTCCTGGCAATAATAAATTGATTAAAAATCAATAATTTAGAATATAATAGACTCATCCAGCATATGCTCTGTTAAAAAGGTCTGAAATAATTTATAATTCAAAATAATGGAGATATTTGATTCATTAGTGGGAACTATTTTGTATGTATTTTTAATTGACATTTGTCTACTCATGAACACTAATATTCCTTGAAAAATAATATTGGTCTACATATTTCTAATTTTAGCGGATATTCCTTAATTTTTTAAGAAATGAAAAAACTCTTAAATAACTAACATCTATATATAAATCTTACAAATAATCTATATATAAATTTAACATTAAAAAATCAGTTTTATTTCTTAAATCCATTATTTAACAAAATAAAGAATTTATCATGCTAATTATTCGAAAAAAAGGCGTAAAAATGTGATATATTGAAACTCAACAACATAAACCCTGACCCAATTGTATCTGAAAAAAAGACCTCCACCGGTCTGGAAGAAATCCGGAAAGAAACCAAGATGGTGGTACTCCAGTCCATTGGTTACCCCTTTCTGTGCAACTTGGTGGAAAATCCTAAAATCGAAATATTCGACAATGAACTTTTCGAACTCTATGCCCGGGAGCAATGGGTAGGTTACACTGTAAAAGAAGGATCATTCCTTTTTGATCAGAAATTACTGCCTGATTTTGCTTTTAAAGTAATCAAAGCCCATCCAGATGACTCCAGGATAACCCAAAACACTTCCATACTCCTGATGGAGGTGGAAGAGGTTCGTGAGATCAAAAAGGTGGAAAGTAACCTTAAAATGAGTGATGTTATTGGTCAGGAACGGGCCAAGACCAAGTGCAAGATCATAACCAAGTACCTGCAGGAACCAGAAACCTTCCAGGAATGGGCGCCAAAGAACGTCCTGTTCCATGGTACGCCTGGAACTGGTAAGACCATGCTGGCCAAATCATTATCCCACGAACTTCAAGTTCCCCTTTTCCTGGTTAAAGCAACCAGTCTCATAGGAGAACATGTGGGTGATGGAGCACGCCAGATACACGACCTCTTCGATGCAGCATCAGCCTGTGGGCCTGCAGTTATTTTCATTGATGAAATAGATGCCATTGGTCTGGACCGTAAATACCAGTCCCTGAGAGGGGATGTTTCTGAGGTGGTCAACGCCCTGTTAACTGAGTTAGATGGTATCAACCCCAATCTGGGTGTGGTCACCATTGGGGCCACTAACAATCCTCAATTACTGGATTACGCCCTCCGAAGCAGGTTCGAAGAGGAAATCGAATTCACCCTTCCTGATGAGGATGAAAGAAGACAGATCCTGGAAATGTACATAAAATCAATGCCTTTACCAGTTGACACCGACGCGAAGAAACTGGCCCGCCTATCCAAAGGCATGTCAGGTCGAGATATCAAGGACCGGCTGCTTAAGGTGGCCCTGCACAAGGCAATCTCTGAGGACCAGGATAGTGTGACCTGGGAGAACTTCCAGTACGCACTGAAACACCATGAAAAAGAGAAAAACGAACCTAAAAACATGTTCGCCTGATTCTCTTTTTTTATCATATTTTTTCTATTTTTTTATTTAAGCCATCTAAAAGAATTATAAGAACTCAAAAAGGATACATTACTCATCATACATTTACTCATCATTTTTATTTAAAAAAAACTTCTAAATGAACTGATCTTATGGAGATGCAGTTTAGTAATTGCTCATTTTGGATTATTTAAATGCACATACAACAACTTTAACTGCACATAACTTTAATCCTCATAATTTACTTTTTTGGAAGGGGGAAATAGTTTTATTATGGTAAACATCATACTGTAAATCTGATAAGCTCCTTTAATCCATCATATGTTGGGATGGGGAGTGACGAAGAGTATAGAGATGGTATGTGTGGTTCCCGATAGAAAATTAAAAACCATTTTAAAAGACGCAGCGCGTTATGCAGTTTCAGATTGGTATAACCTGTTAATATTAGGTTTGATATTGCTTTTAACAGATCATCTTATTGATTTAGACGCCCCTTCTTTAATCGGAGGTCTATCAGATATCATATTAATTATTATCATTCTCTTTTTATCCTTTATGGAAGTGGGATACGGTTTCCGCATAGTGGAAGAAACAGTAGAAGGATCAACCAGCCCACCCGGATTTCACCATCCATTAAACCTCTTTGTTCATGGGCTAAAGGAGAGTCTGATTCTTATTGTTTATTTTATTCTCCCTCTGATATTGATGATAATAGCTCTTTCTGAGTTGGATACCCTCAATATTGATTTGGGCCCTATTATCAATGAATATGCTTTACTCCTTGTCATAATATTTTTCTTTTGCTTTAACATTATCCTGCAGGGGGCAATTTTAACCATGGCCAATCATGGGGGGAGTATCCGCTGGGGATTTAACATGCCCCGTGTTTTTGGAAAGATAAGGCGGGTGGGTCTGAAAAATATGTTTATGGTTTCACTCATCACCATTGTAGTACTTTACATTATCAGACAACTGATCTTTGACGCACTCCACGGAATACCCTATCTAGGCTCCACAGTAGGGGAGATTATTGGAACGGTTTTAATAGCACCATTTTTAATGATATTCACCACACGAGTACTGGGCTTAATTGACGTGCCTGATACTAAATAATTCAAGATATCATCACCAGGTTAAAAATCCATGTTTGAGTATTTTTCAAATCTTACCATATATTATTTCCAACAGGACGACAAGTCTTCCATAGATTTCCAACAGGATATGTTTTCCATAGGATGTTACAATGCAATGAAAAATTCCGGTAAGGAAATTTATTTTTGAATAAAATTGATTTAATGGGTATTGGTCAATAGAACCGAATATATTAAAAAAAAGATGAACATATTCCCTGTATCAGATTTGCTCCATAATATATTTAGAGTCAATCAATACTTCTCATCTGGGTTGTCTGGAAATGAAATTAAACAAATGAAATTTCATGGTAATTCAAATTTCATGATAATCTTGAATAGTAATTATATGGGAGCTTGAAATTATCGCATAAAAAAGAATCATTTAACTAAATATTTAATTTAAATTAGGAATTATTAATGAGTAATTGATTAGATTCAAGGTGATTAAAGAGTTCGAAAGGATATCATTTGTTATTTTTAAAAATATACTTTGCACTGTTTAAAACAGCTTTATCATGGTGTTCTGAGGCTTCTTTTAGATTTTGGATTATGTTGAGAAACACACGATCCACCACCACCTTGGTGAGATCATCCACTACTCGTTCCTTACCATTCATATCTCCCAACTTTCGAAATGCCTTCTCAGTTTCCCGTATTCGGATAGCTTCGGCCTGGGCTCTTATCTGTGCAATGAACGGTTCCACTTCCAAGTGTCTGAGAGATTTTTCAAGAAGTTCCAGCTCATCTGCAATAATTTTTTCAGCTTCTTCTGCCTCCGACTCCCTCATTTTTTTATTTTTATCTGCTATGCCTCTTAAATCATCAATGTTATAGAGTCTGACCCCTAACTGGCTAACATCCTCTTCTATATCTCGTGGATTAGCTATGTCTATCATTACCATTTTCTTCAAATTTTCAGCAGGAACTGCATCTATTACTTTTTCTGCAGTGAGAATGGTATGGGGTGCTCCAGTGGCACTGATAACCACATCTGCATCGTACATTGCCCTGGCAAGAAGGTCAAAATGGATGGCGCTTCCTCCCAACTCCCGGGCCAAGCACATTGCCCGGTCGTAGGTACGGTTGGCAACCACAATGGCTTTGAGATGTTTCTCCACTAGTGCCTTGGCCACCAGGGTTCCCATCTTACCGGCCCCAATAATCAGCACCTTCTTACATTTAAGATCTCCCAGGACTGATTCAGCCAGGTTAACTGCTGCAGAACCTATGGAAACCGAACCCTGATTGATTCGTGTTTTTTTACGCACAGCCTGCCCTACATGTATTGCTTTAGTGAATACAGTGCCTAAAACCTGACCGCTACAACCAGTTTTAACACTTGATTTATAAGCATCCTTTAACTGACCTAATATTTGATCTTCGCCTATGATCATGGATTCAAGTCCGCATGAAAGTTTTAAAACATGTTCAAGAGCTTTTTCATCCTTTTCAACCACTAAACCGTTCCAGTGGTAATTCAGAGGGGATTCATCCATGACCAGATAAATTTCAGCACGGTTGCATGTTTTTATCTGGATAAACTCCTGCACCTGGTGTTCTTGCTGTATTTTTGCGAATATTTCATCCATCCTGCTGGTGGATTCCTCAATTTTGCTGATATCCGCGGTTTTATGGTCGATCCGGATGTTAAGAATCACTTTGACCCTCCTGAAACTGGGAGATGTGTTGGTCTCCTTATTTTCAGTTGTTAGTTGATAATTTTGATTTATATTATTAATATTCTATTTTGTAATAATAATGGTCAACATAGTCTTCAATTGTAGTTTTGAGTTATTTTATGTATCAATATTGGGTTTCCAGAAGCAGGGTAACGTAAGTCCTGGCTTCCTCCAGTTTACCGTTATCTAAAAGTTCATTAATCTTCTTATCATTTAATATTTGGTATAAATAATCACGACGTTTTTTCTGACCCTGCACTTTTTCTTTCAGTAACTGGCGGGTGAAATGCTGCAGTTCCATCTTTAAAATGTCTTCTTCCTGGATCACGGTCTGGATACGTTTTCGCAGTTGGCGAGCCATAAGTGGACTTTTTCCCTGGGTGAATATGGAAAACTGTACGTCTTTGATGAAAAAAGAGGATGGAACAATGAGATTGCCCTCTTCCGGATGGTCAGCACGATTTATGAGTTTATCTTTAGCCAAATGCGCCACCTCCTGGTTTAACTGGGGATCACCACTGGCCACTACCACCAGGTCTGCCCAATCAATCCATTTGGGAAGTTCTGCACGTGGTTTGGAGGTAGTTCCTAGCTTTTCAAGTTCTGGGGGAACATGCCCTCCGCTCATCACCACATTGGCACCGGCATCCAGGAAACGGAGTGCTCTTCTCTGACCAACCTCCCCTGCTCCCACAACCAGAACATTTTTATTCTGCATCTCCAAGTAGAGGGGAGTCCAGCCCATCTGATAACACTCCTGGTTTATAACTCCAGGTTTTTCATTCTGAGAACCTTAATGGCGGTTTTCAAATCGTTACCGCACTCAGAAAGAACCTGGGACGCTTCCTCTTTAGTAACATCAAATGCATCAGAAAGAGCTTTAACACTTTCATTATTGTTTGTAGGTTCGTGACCTACCAGTTCCTTTGATAACTGGTGTTTTAAATCCATGTATTCTTCACTACTCATATCAATCCTGCGCAAAACCATGTCCCGCAGTGGACATGGCTTGGATGGTTTGCAACACCATACAAGGGATCCGAAACAGGTTCCGTCACCCTCACCAAGACGTGTTTTCTTTCCAAACTTCTCTTTAATCTCAATGTACTCCTGTGGAGTAATTTCAGCTTCTTCAAGAGCGAATACAATAGGGCAAGGTTTAACAGGAGGGCAACAGAATGTTAAGGCTCTTTTATCTCCCCCTCTACATACATGTGATGGTGAATCTTCCCAGGCCATCTTAATCCTCCTTTAACATTTTTTCTTTCTCTGAAGGGGTTAAATCTTCCACAATATCTCCTGGCAGGCCAGTTTTAAGGATTTTCCCGCCTCTCATGAGAGCTGCACGGTCGCAGACATCCAGTACGAAGTCCATATCGTGACTGATAATTAGGAAAGTTTGTTTAAGTTCATCCCTTGCTTTCCTGATGGAATCAGTAACCTGCACCCGGGTTATGGGGTCCATGGTTCCGGTAGGTTCATCTAAGATAACGATATTCGGTTCCTTGATTAGAACCTGGGCCAGTGCCACACGATGTCTTTCTCCTCCACTCAACTCATCAGGATATTTGGTTATTATCTTCTCAGCGTAATTTTCATCGAAGCCCACAGCATTTAAGACGTAAAGGGCTTTCATTTTAGCAAACTCTGCTGGTAATTCCAGGCTAATTGCTTCGGTGAGGTTTCCTAAAACATTCCTGTGAGGATATAAACTGTACTCCTGGTGTAATATTCCCAGGTATGGTTTAACCCGGCCTCTGCCGAATATGCCCTTTTCAGTCATGTCTATCCAGTTATCCCCTAATTTAACTATGATTTGGCCGCTACTGGGATCAGTGAGGCCGTATAGAATACGGGAAAGGGTGGTTTTACCGGCTCCTGAGAGTCCAACCACTCCGAATATTTCTCCTTCATCAACAACCAGGTCTATACCATCCACAGCCTTAACCACTCCCCGATCAATGGAGTAGTAGTGTTTTTTCACTCCTTCCATTTTTATGATGGGTCCACCTGCCTTGAATTCGGTTTTCTTTTCAGGAAGAGGGACCTGATCCATGAAACTCTGCACCACAGTTTCCGGGTCTCCTTCTTCCACAATTTCTCCCTTCTCCAACCAGATAACATAGTCTGATAGTTGTCGCATCACCTCTGGCCAGTGGGAAGTGATGACCATGGTGGTTCCCTTTTCCTTCACCCCTTTAATCAAGGCCTGGTGGATTAATTCAGCGGTTTGAGGGTCAAGTGTACCGGTGGGTTCATCTGCTAAAAATAGCATTGGTTCCTTAGCAATCTGGCGGGCCAGAACCACTCTTTGTTTTTCTCCACCAGAAAGATCACGAGCGATATGGGTGATCCGGTGGGTCATCTGGGCCATATCCAGAAGATCAATTGCCATGTATGTGCTTTCTTCCTCGTCATGTCCTGTGATTGATTTTATAACATTATCGATAACCGTGTCATCCTCGTAGAGGGCAAATGTCCTCTGGAGCATGATGGAGATACGGCGTTTGATTGCTGCGAAAAGTTTACGATCCGAGTGCCAGAAATCGACTTTCTGGACTTCATAGCTACATCCACATTTACAGGATTTCTCTGCCATTGAAGGCGGTTCTACCCTTAAGCATCCGGGGCAAACAGCTACATTATAAAGGATTCGACCTTCATTGGGGCGGTAGTCCTTCATTCCCCTTAACATGTTTATGAGGACTGACTTTCCAGAGCCGCTTCTTCCCAGGATACCAAGAACAGCACCTTCCTCTATGGTTATGTTCAGGTTTTTCAGGATTTCCACACCATCAAAGGTCTTGGTGACGTTTTCCAATTCTATAAAAGACATTTAACCACCTTTTTATATAATAATTAAATTAAATGAGTAATCTATCTATGAGCCGTATGTTCTTTTATTTTTTTGATCCATTGTTTTTAATTTATATGATTTCATATTAAAAATTTTATTATATAAAAAATATTCACTTCTATATTTGGGATAGATCAAAGGATAGTGTTCCTCCAATGGCAGCTCTTGCAATTGATATTCCATCAGCACCAGCAGCCAACATCTTCCTGGCAGATCCAATATCTCTGATTGAATTGTTGCCAATAATGAACATGGAAGTTTCCTGGCGGATTAATTTAACCATATCATAATCTGCCGAGTTAAAACCTGGTTTCATGGCATCTAGATGTAGATAATCTGCACCGGCATGATCAATGGCACTGACTGTTTTAATTTCATCAACATCAGGAACATTGGCCCGTATCTTCACGGATACTTTACTCTTAGCCTTTTTCACCACTTCCCTGGTGAATTTTTCCAGATGAGATGGGTTTTCCATGAGTGCCTGGCCACAACCCAGTTGAGTTATTTCTGGTTGTCGGCAGTGGGCGTTGATCTCCACCACATCCACATTTTTAAGTCGGGAAACCTCAATAATGGGATCGGTAGTAAGGGCACGAAGATTAACAGAAACCATACCATCCCATAAATCCTGACATTTAAGGAGAAAAGATTGTTCTTCCAGATAGGGGAGTAAATCCCCTGGTTTTAAGTCAAACTCAGGCCTTCCACGGGCCAGAATTTCCTGCCCTGCATTAAGGGTGGATTGATCAGCGTTGTAACCTCCCAAGGTCACCATGTCAAACCCAAGAGTTGAAATGTCCCGGCAAAAAGTACCATCAGTGATACCTGCCATGGGAGCTAGGACTTCAATAAATTCCACTCCAATATGCTGTATAAATTATGCAAATTAAATGAACTAATCTCGACTAATCAAGAGTTATATGTCATATTACTCATGCAGTCTTTAAATTATAAGGTATAATGAATGTAAATTCATTAAAACCCTTTTTAAAAGTTTAATCAGTTTTATTCCTTCATGCAGGTTTTATTCCTTCATGACATGAACCAGGTTGTAGGTGCAGCCATCTCGGATTTCTTCCAAGGCCAGATCAGCGAGGTTAGCTGCCTTTTCAGCGGTAGGTGCCTTCCCCACACCTGCTTTCAGGGCGATGTTGATTTCTTCTTCGATTTCTTCTATGATTGTAAGCAGTCCTTCGGGGTTCATACCATTACAGGGAGACATGAAGTTATCCCCGCCAATGAAAAAGAGTAAAGATCCCTTTTCGATTAATTTCTTCATCAGGAAATGCTGAACTCGGTTAACAATAAAAGAAGTATCATACGCTGGAATGATATCAGTGAGTGAGTCAGTGATTCCATTAATGTCGATATGGGCAATCTGCACAAAGCTGTCATCTGGTTTCACCAGTCCTTCAATGGCCAGGATTTCACTCCGGTCCTCGGATTGGGCTCCACCATATTTCTGAAGTGCACTGGTGGCGCTCCTCTGTGCTTCGTAGGGAGTTTCAGCAGTTCCCACACCCATACTCACGGTTATGGGGTAACGGTTGTTAATGGACTTCTGGATACGCAGATGATGCTCCATATCCACTCCGTTGGTGACCGCCAGCATGTTATCAAAGCGGGTGAAGAAAACCAATCCCCCTTTGACTGCGAATTGCCTTTGAAGGTCGGCGTATAATTCTGCCTGCAAGATCTGCAGGTCTGCTTCGGCCCGTGGTTTGGGGGTAACAGTCCAGGGTCCGTAGTTGTCAATTTGAATTAAAGTCATTTGTATCATACATTTTCACCCAAAATACATCTGGCTAAATTTATCTTATCTGTAACATTGGTCATGATGGTGTGAGTTATCATGACATCTGATATTAGCTTTTCTATTTCTTCCTGATGATCTCTGTCCACCAGGTCAATTATGAATTTATCCATAAAATCTTTATATATGTCCGCCACTCCCAGAGATGAAACTTCATGACCCATGGCCTGCATAAACTTAGCAGCCGGACCACTAACTGGCTTATTACCCACTATTGGAGATACACCAACAACATAAGTCTTTTGCAATGCTTTTCTAACGCCCTTGGCTGATATTATGGGTCCGATAGATGTTATGGGGTTAGAAGGTCCAATAACTACCATATCTGAATTTTCGATTTTTTCTATTAAACCAGGGGTGGGATCAACCTTCTGGTAACTTATATCATGTACTTCTGGTTTTCCCTGATTTTCAACCAGGAACTGGTGAAATTCCATTTCACCAAGGTGGGTAGTTATGGTGATTTTAGATTTCTGGTTGCTCATCGGAATTATCCGGGACTTAATTCCCAGTTCCAGTCTCTGGATATTCACTGCATCTGAAAGGGGATGTTCCTTCATTAACAGGGTTTTCTGGATTTTCATGGCCCGGTCACGATCTCCGATCTTGAGGGTTTCCGGACACCCGATCTCCTTTAACCGATCATGGGTTATAAAACTATCATCCTTAACTCCATACCAAGTGTTCTCATTGATGATCCCCGCCAGGGTGTAAAGCACGGTGTCCACATCAGGGGCAACGTAAACTCCTGAGAAATATTCATTCTCCACAGTGTTCACGATTACAGTAATATCTTCGGGATTTACCAGCTCCACCATGCCCTGCAGGAGCTTAGGAGTGCCAGTTCCACCAGAAAGGACGCTTATCATTTTTATCAACGTATCAACTAAATTTTCAGTCAAAATTATCAGTCAATTATCAGTAAATGTTTCATGAAATTTTTGTTCATGAAATTTTTCTCCGTGGGATTGTAATCATGAGTTAATTGATTATATTTCAACCTTAGTTTCCCATTATTTCGGTATAATTCATTAAGCTTAAATTCCTATCTGATGCACATTCAGCTCCTTTAAAAGGCGATTTCGCTCGTTTTTCAGTTCTTTAAGCACTTCTGGGTCACAAGAACCCTTTTTTTCAAGGTAAGCAATGGTAGTGGTTATAGCTTCCAGTTGCGTTTCCATTTGATTAACCGGCATATAGATCAACTCATAATCAAACCATTTCATTCCAAAACATTTTCAATAAAACAATTTCTTATTAAAAATCTCATTATCCTTAAATTTTTTCTTCCAGGATTTAAAACAGATTGATATACGCGATCGAGATATGGGCATTTGGTTTTAGATGAATTTCATTTACGGAAATTTTAGATGAATTCATCTAACGGAAAACATCGTATTTTTTTGGTCTTATTAATGGTTGGATTGTGGCAGATTCACTTCTGAGTTTCTGGAAGTAGCTAACACCACGGATGATAACCACGGGTATCCCCTCATCAGCCTGACCCATCACCAGAGAAGCTGCTGAGGATAGTTCATCAGCCACAGCTATACTGGTAGTTTTAAGCTCCCTATTATATAAATCAAGTTCACCGCAACGATCCCAGAGGGGTTCCATCCCAGAAATACCTATAGCTGTGCCAATGGCTCCTTCACGGAATGCTCTACCCTGTGTGTCAGATATTATTATTGCAATACTCTTTCCATTATTGGTTTCTAATTTTTCCCTTATCTCCTGGGCACTTTTATCCGGATTTACAGGTATGGGTGTTGCCAGTCCATTTTCCACATTGGATTCATCAATACCGGCATTGGCACACACAAAACCATGCTTGGTTTCAGAGATAATGAAGTCCGGTCCGACCTTAATGATCTCCTCTGACTCCTGAATTATTGCTTCAACCAGTTCAGAGTCTTTCCCGGTTAGTTCAGCAATTTCCCTGGCACGTTGGCTTGGTTTAATACTTTCCAGATGAATTAGGTAGCCTTCAGCTTTAGCCACTGCTGTTTCAGCAATAACCAGAATATCCTCATCATCCAGTTCAATGCCCTGTAGTTCCGCAGCCTGCAGGATGAGTTGGGATAGATCATCTCCTTTTTTAATGAGGGGAATACTGGTGAGCCCTATAATTTTGATTTCCATGGTTAGCACCGATTTGGGTTTAAATGTCGTATGGGAATAGTCCAATCATATCTGGACTGGTCTTAATGTTATTGTTTGATATTTATAAGAATCTTTACGTGGGATTAATCATCGTACTAGGATTTATAATGATGGTTAATTAGGAAATGAAATGGTCTACTATAGACACCGCGGGTGGTAAATTAAAGATATAAAACCAATTTTTTTTAAATCGATTTTAATTCCCAATCTTTTTGACCGAATGCAGCCGCGGAAGTTACGGGATTGGTGAACTGGGAGAACTTCCCCTTATCCATTATGAACTGAGCAGCTTCAGATACGTTACCTGCAGTAAATTCCACTTTGTTGGGTTGTATATGTTCATAGGTAGCTATGTAACTGGCTTCACCATCGGGAACCTTTTCCACCTGGATCTTTTCATGGGTGACAATGCCAATGTATGCTTCTCCTTCCAGGGTAACCGCCCCTGCAATTCGGGGAGTGTTAAAGTCATCCTTTTCGTAATCCATGGTCATGAGTGAAAGGGCTAATGAATCCCGAATGCTCATACCTGATGCGATTTTCTCGGCAATTACATCGGTGTGGGAACCATTGGAAACCACTGCCACATCATCCACCAGACGTATGCAATTGTAGGCTATGTATGGACTTACAAAAACATCCTTTTCATGCCCTTCCTTGGGAACCACAGCTACCCTTTCGGGAAATGTTCTGGTGATCCTGTTGGGGAAAGAACGACTGGACACTCTATACGCCACAAAATTACCTGTTTCACTACTTCCAACTGCCAATATTCTTCCTAGATACATTTATTTCACCTTTCCAAAACTCCAATCTTTTTTTATTCAGTGATCATGCAATCTAAAGAGTTGTACAACCCTTAAAATATCTGGAAACCTCATAAAGAGTTGTAACTGAGATTGTACATGTAAATATGATATATATTCAATATACAGTAATTTGTGTATGCCGTAATTTGTGTATGGTCAACTTTGGGGAATACTGACTGCCTTATCTGGACTCATTCCCGCCGGTGTAGTGATGATAATGGATCCTTCCTTGGGCTTGATAACGATTTCTCCTTCATCTATTACTCTGGTATGAATTGCAATGGCACTGTTACGGATATAACTGGACATATCCTCCCCATTAACAGTGACAGTTTTAAGACCAGTCACTGGGAAAAGATAATATTCTGAACTGCCACTGCTTTGACTTACCTGGGGTTTACCAGCACTGGAATCAGTGGCAACCTGGAAACTACTGGTAACCATGAGAAATATGAGAATAGTAAAAATAACATCAATAAGGGGAACCAGGTTAACCCGTGCCTGTCTGCTGCGCAGCTTCCTGCGGTAACTATTGGTATCTATAGCCATCTCCAAATCCCCTTATAAATTCTTTAGTGTTATTAGTTTGATGAATTCACTAATTTAATTGATTAATTTAGTTAAATGAAATCTGATTTATATAATTAATTAGTTTAAATATTAATCTGAAATTAATATAATACTCATTGTTTTAGTTTACTCTCCACTATTCTGGCTTCGGTATTGCATTTTTCCTTAATTATATTGCCGATACTTTTCTCCAGCATGTGGGGGTTCAGTGAAATCCAGATATTGGCCTCTTTATCTTGGTGAAGCTCTTTAACTTCTAAAATACCATTAGATTCTTTTAAGGCTGTAATTGCATTTTCAACATCGGAATCCACCTTAATTCGCATCTCTGCAGTTCGCCAGTTGGTCATTTTTTTGGCGATCTCTATTTTATCCAGTTCACTCTCTATTCTACTGTTAATATGAGTATAGAGGGGGAGGATGATTATAGCCACGGCTAAACCGGCAATGGTGGTGATAAGTGCCACGTAAATACCCTCAGCCATGCCAGTGGGGCTGGCATTCACTCCCATTGCTTTGAAAGTGTACCACATTCCCAGAACAGTTCCAATTAATCCTAAAAGAGGAGCTATTTCGATTATAGTTCGTATGGTGTCCATTCCTTTGGTCATACGTCCCATTTCAACAATGAATACCCTTTCCATGGCATCTTCAACTTCTCTATTATTACGGAAACCGATCTTAAGAGCTTCGGCAACTATTTTAGAAATAGGATTTTGATAACGTCCTATGGAACGTAATGCCTCTAGAGAGCCGCCTCTTTCCATGGATTTGTTCACTTCACTCATGATCTGGGGTAATCCCACTTGGGATATCTTGCGCAGGTAGTATATTTTCTCTGCAGAATAGAATATACCATAAATTCCGATTATGGTAATGATGTAGGTAATGACTCCTCCACTTTTGAACATCTCCAGTATGGTGTTGAAGGAGCCTGCGAAAAATTCGTAAATCATCTTATCCTCTTATTCTTTCAACTGTTGCCCAGGAACTGCGTACAAAGTCAGGCAGATCCTCTACAGGGGATATTGTTTTCAAAAACTCAATGGTTTTAGGATCACTGGGATAACCAGATCCCACATTTTCATACGTTTTTCGGATATCCTGTATGGCCCGGTCACGTTCCACCTTGGCTATTATGGAAGCTGCAGAGACAATGGGATAACGGTCATCTGCCTTATGTTCAGCCACCACCCGGACTTCAGAATGCATGGTTTCCAGTTCACTGGTCAATCTTTCTGGTTTAACATCCATGGAATCAATGAAACATGTAGAAGGGTTAGATTCACTAATGATGCGATTAATAGCGATTTTTTCAATCTCATTCAGATTAACATCACGGGATCGTAGTGTGTCTATGTCATGGGCAGTTATATGTACAGTATGGCATTCAGCGATTCGTTTTATCTTCCGTGATAAAACAATTCTTTTTTTGGGGGAAATCTTCTTGGAATCCTTTAAACCGAGTCTTTCAAGATATTTAACTCGATCCTCTTCCACGGCAACGCCAGAAACAACCAGAGGTCCTAAAACGGATCCCCGGCCTGCTTCATCTATTCCTATTATTTTCATGGAGGCTTTGGTTTATTTTTTTTTTAAAATGGGATGTGAATTGCCCGGTTTTATTGAAATCTTTTCAAAGGGCAAACACAACTTTTAGATATCACAATATCTGGCTATTTATTTCATGGCTTTAAGACGTACTTCTGGTTCCAGTGCACGTGGTTCAGCAGCCACAATTGCGGTTCCTTTGGCAACTACAGTCATTGGATCATCTGAGATCTCCACAGGCACACCTACTTCTTCATAGATACGTTCTTTAAGTCCTTTAAGTTGTGAAGTTCCACCTACTACCACGGTTTTGTTGTAAACACCGGAAATGAGTTCAGGTGACATTCTTTCTAAGACTTTTGCCAGGGCTTCCACCAATTTAACAATAATTGGTTCAGCAGCATCTGCCACCAGAGTGGAATCTATCTCCACTTTTTCTGGTTTGTTGGTTGCCATGGATTTACCAATGACCACGGTTTTACCGTTTTCCCCATCATTTTCGGAGTGAACCATTCCCACTTCTATTTTGGCTTTTTCTGCTTCGTGGATACCGATTTCTACATTGTAGATTTCTTTCACTTTTTCAACGATGTTGGAGTCGATATCATCTCCACCACTACGTATGGTTTCAATATCAGTTATTCCACCCAGGGAAATAACCACCACATCACTTGATCCAGCTCCTATATCAATCACCATGGTACCAGAAGCTTCTGCAATTGGAAGACCAGCACCTATCGCTGCTGCCAGCCCTTCACTTATCACTAGAACGTAATTAGCTCCTGCTTTCTTCCCAATATCTTCCACGGCTTTTTTCTCCACTTCCGAGGCGTCTCCAGGGATACCCACAACTATACGGTCGATGCTTGAAGTGTCTTCACCGGAACCCAGATCCATGGAGTAAAGTAACAGTGATTCTGCCTGGGCAATGCTTTCAATAACTCCCTGTCTTAATGGGCGAACTGCTATAATATCCTCAGGGGTTCTTCCTAACATGGCTTTGGCTTCTTCACCAACAGCCAATACATAGCCAGGATCTTCCTTTTTAACAGCTACTACTGAGGGTATTTTGAATAAATCGAATTTATCTCCTGATGGTCTGGCCACCACTGTGTTAAGAGTCCCTAAGTCTATGCCCAAAGTATTGGACAAAGCTTGTTTCTTATCATCTTCTACTTCGTCTTTTTTACCGAAACCGAACATTTTAATCCTCCTATGAAATAATTAATACTCTTCTACTTCTTTAAAATTTTATTAAATTCAATTAAAAATATCTTATTGGATCTGGCAAGTTCCTTAATTTTGGGAACATTCTCCTCTTCTGCAGATATTAAAACAGTTGATAATGCAACATCAGCCATTTTAAATAAGGGGTCTATGGTGTTGCGAATGAAACGGGGTAGCATGTTGGTTATGTAAACATCGGTTTCTATGAATCCGGTGGTTTGATCCTCTATCAGGAAAGAAAGTTTTACCATGCTTTTTTCACAATCCCCCACAAATTTTTTAATGGCATTTTCAGGACCAACTGTTAAAAGAAGATTGCCCTCATCTTTAACATAATATGGTGCTATTTTAAGATAGGCACCGCCATTCTCTTTACAGATCATGCTCAGCTCTCTTATTTTGCTTGTTTCTCCATGAAGCATGATAAAATCAAATTTTTTGGTTACGAATGATTCTCTGGTGGTCACGTGTTCCCTGCAGAGTACTTTAACCCGGTCTTTATCCATTATAGCAGAGTAAGCTACGTTGTTAACCATGTCTTCGTTACCAGCAATGACACACCATATATAATCTGAATCCTGCACTGTAGAAACTTCAGCTGCTTTTCTCAGGATCTTTATTTTATTCTCAATCATCAGTTACCACTTTTATTAAAATTGAATTAAGACTTTTTTTGGTAAGTATTTAGTATACAATAAATAAGTTCAGCATATCAATTTGATTTCTATATATATAAGTAAATGGATAAAATTCTCATTTGGATAAAATTCTCATTATACAATTTTCTGAATTGTTAACTAATCTGGTAGTTACTGTAATTGTTAGCTTGAATCTAATAATTATATTTTGAATATTAATGAATAGATGAAACTACTTTTAATTTCTCAAGAATATATAAGTAAATGGTTGAATTATCATTAACTTCTAATATGTATAAGTAAATGATTAAAGCTACTATCATATACTAACGGTATATATATTTTTATAATATGCTGGTGTTGTCTTTTTGGCCATAAGGCCGATATACAACTCTAATCAACCTAAATTTTTGATAACAGGGATATCACATGTTCGTCAAAGGAACTCTAAAAAAAGCAGGCATACTATTAACCCTTGCGGTTTTACCCTTTCTTTTTGGCTATGTTATTGTAAGTTTCATAATGTTCTCACTGATAGCCTTCTTGATGCAGTTTTTCAGGGACCCTAACCGGAAAATACCTTATAATGGGGGTTTAATTGTTGCTCCGGCAGATGGTAGGATACTAAAGGGAAAAATCGATCGTGTGAAAACAGTTCACTATGAAGATCCATTGATGGAACATATACTAAGCCCGGGAGGGAAGGGTATTCTGATAAGTACTTTCATGTCCCCCTTCGATGTTCATGTTAACCGGGCTCCCATCTCTGGGACGATAGTGAAGACCCAACATTACCCGGGTAAATTTAAAATCGCCATGCGAAATGTACTTACTGAAAATGAAAAGAATTTAATAGTTATAGATTCAGAGTATGGAAAAGTGGGTGTCATACAGATAGCCGGTTTCGTGGCCAGGCGCATAGTTCAATATGTGGAAGTAGGGGACCAAGTGAAAACAGGCGACCGTCTGGGAATGATAAGATTTGGTTCCAGAGTTGATCTAATTATCCCCTATGAAAACACTGAATTGATGGTCACTGAAGGTAAAAAACCAACTGCAGGAGAAACTATAATCGCCCAAATGCGTAAAAAAAGTTAAAAACATACTTATAATTAATATCGGAGTATAAATATGGATATAAGGCATTATATGGCTGCTGCTGACCTAGTTTCCCTGGCTAATGCTTCTTCAGGTTTCCTGGCAGTGGTAATGGTGTCCACTGGAGACCTGATCTTGGCAGCCAAGTTCATGCTCCTGGCAGTGATCTTTGACTCTGTGGATGGGTGGGTAGCCCGTCAAACTAACCGAGTTGATGAACATGGTTTTGGCAAAAACATGGACTCACTTTCGGATGTGATCTCATTTGGTGTTGCCCCGGGAATGCTTTTGTTTGCTGCGTGCCAATCGTATTCTATACCATACCTTAATATACTAGTAGCACTCCTAATAGTTATATGTGGAATATTAAGACTCTCCAGGTTCAATGTACTTGCAGATTCAAGTGATGTTCCAGGTGGAGATAAATTCGTGGGACTACCCATACCTACCACTGCGTTGATCCTAGGATCATTCTACCTCTCAGGCATGTTCCGAATGGACCTTGCACTAATCATCATGGCAGTGGTTGCGGTGTTCATGATAAGTACCATTGAGTATCCTAAATTTAGGGGTATGATATTGATGGTTGGCGGCAGTATATTGATCATTGGAACAATTTTGCCCCAGAACATTTCCTCGTTAATCGCTTATCTTCCCGCAAAGCTTTTATTCATCTTCACTATAATATATGTAATAATCGTGCCTCTTATGGAATTATACGGCAGACTTCATAGAAGTGGTCCACATGTTAGATAAGATCTTAGGAAAGAAGGATAAAGACAAAAAAGATGTTCCTGATCTGCGAAAGGAAGGGAAAAAAGCTGACTCGGACATCGGCGGTCGTCTCAAAGGTATGGTGTCCAAGGCCACTGAAAAATCCAAGGAAAAAATAACCAATAATAACAGCAAGGGTGATGATGGTAAACTTTCATCTGGGGATAAAAAACCCCGTCCCATGCCAAAGCCCCGTCCCATACCCAAGGATAAACCCACCTTAAAGCCACCATTAAAGAAACAACCCCAAAAGAAAGGACGTTTCGGCGGTATTGGTAGTGCAGCAGGATTTGGAAAAGGGGTTCCTGATGACGATCAAAGAACCCTGGTTGGCGCAGCTGTTTTTGGAATTATACTCATTGTGCTAGTTGGTGCTGGTTACTACTTTTTGGTTTTCGCACCCTATCAGGATGCCATGACCGCAGCCAAGCAAACCAAGATCACAGAGGTAAACACCTATTTTAAAGGGGCTCTTGCATTAGACCCCAGAAAAACATCGATTCTCGCGGAAATTGACGGGGGAACCACACCAGAAATGGTTCTGGCAGTGGATGTATTAGGTCCAGCCACTGAAAGCTGGAGAGAGTATCAAAATCAACAGATCGAAGCTAAAAAGGATCCCTATGGAAGGGTAATGATCACATATGCAGCAGGTGGTCAGAAAAACCTGATGATGAAGGTTGCTGATGCCCAGAAGATAGTTAATGAGGCTGATGCCACAGTTCTGGCCAACATGGAAATTAAAACTCCGGATACTGTAGCGGTGCCCATAATAATCACCCGGCTTCAAGCTGCCGGAGGTTTGATTAACGTGGGGGACAGTGTGGATGTTTATCTGACCACAACTAACGCTTCTGCAACAACTACTGCAGCCAATAACACAACCACTAATCAGACTGCAACAACGCAATCAACTGCATCATCGCCTACAATTAGTGGGGCAACTGTTCTTGCCATTTTAAGGGCTAAAGATAGTGGAACAGTGGGTGCACAGTTGGAACAATCTCAGGAGGTCGCGGTTAACACCCTGACCATGACCACCAGTAGAAGTCAAACTGCAAGTACCGATGTTGAAGAACTCCTCAAGGCAGCAGCATCAAACACATGGAACGAAGCACAAGTCACCAGTTTACTCAATGCTTATGGTTGGAGATTATCAGACTTTGAACGGGCTTCCAATCTTGGTGAACTGGATGTAAGGTACATGGTGGTATTGGAAGTGCCACGTGAAAATGCCCTGTTCCTGATGCAGAACAGTCAGAGCTTACAACTCACAGTTCCAACTCAGAATGCTCCAGAATGGATGATAACTGAGTTGAAACGGATATACGGGACAGGATGAAAAATCCGCTGAAAACATGAGATAATTGGAACTAGGATCAATGGGGGAAGGCTTAAGATGAACATTAACAAAGTACTCATGGCTGTGATTTTTTTAATCCTGTTCACAGCTCTTTCATCTTCATGGGCAGCGGATGATACATCAGATCAACAGACATGGGTTTCAGAACAAGATTCAGAAGTAAAGTTTACTTATCTGGAGTCTACTATAACCGTCACCATCAAAAACAACAATGATCACGTGGAATATTTCAAGATAAGTCAAAAGTATACTGGAACTCTAGATACTACTACTGGTTCCCCCATTTACTGGAATGTAGTATGGACAGACCCCTGCGCATTAAAAATGATTAAATACATGTCTGATGTTGATGAAGATGACCTTGGTTGGAAAATTCAACCTGGAGAAACTAAAACTGTTTCATTTAAAGTGAGTGCCACTAACTTTGGTGCAATTAATCCAAATTCATATATAAGACAACCTGGAGTCAACAACACCTTTTGGCCACTGCTAAATGAACCAGGTTTACAGGCATCGTGGTTTATTCCCAATGAAATTGAGTATTTGAATCCAAGTTTAGACCTTGTATCATGGAAGGGTCATTTTTGTTTCTGGATAAAAAATACGGACACAACACGTCCAAAAGTATCAGGGGTAGTAAGGGCACCAATCGTCCCAATTGACTCCAAACTCACCTACAGTAATCCTCAAGTAACCTACACTGATAAAGAGGTACCATGGGCTAATACGGCTGCCTGGGATGTCTTATTATACCCTGGCCAAAGTAAACATTACTCCTACACTTATCAGTGGCCGGAAACATCTTCCAGTTCAACATCTAAAGGAAGTTCTTCAGCAGCAGCATCTTCCATACCCACTACTGCCGCAGCTACCACAAATGCTTCTGTACCTACATCAGAAACCGGTGTTCCATTCGGTTTATTGGTGGTTGGAGCAATCATAATAGCCGGCGGTGTAACATACGCTAAGTTCTTCCGATGATCATCTGTTTCCGTAACCCCATATATAACCCATAACACTATCAGTAACCTATAAATCTCTGATCTTACCAAGCAAGATTACATGCACAGAACCTTACCATCACAACTCATTAAAGATTCGTTATTAATCAGTGAATTCACATGAAAATATCTACTTTTTTTATTATAGCTGGGATGGTCATCATTTCCATCTACGCGCTGGTGGAAGTTAATTACTATTCTGCCACCCAGACCATTAGCCAGGAACCTGGAGACACTCCTTACGTTATAATTCCCAAAATAGGGGTTGATGAAACCATAAACAACAAATCAGTGGATTATGGGATCTATCATGAACCTCAATCTGCCAAACCCGGCAGTGGCACTGTGGTTCTATTCGGACATCGCACACTACACGGATCTCCCTTCCTCAAACTGGATCAGCTGCAACCAGGTGATAACGTAACCCTTGAATGGCCTGGAATAGGTTACGTTGAATACACCATTGAAAACAGCACCATTGTACCAGCAGATTACCGGTTATCCGTTGAACAGGGTAACGTGCTATTTCTCATAACCTGTTACCCTCTGGGATCAACCAAGGAAAGGTTGATGATCAAGGCTAAACAGGGGAACATATATCCCATCAAAACTTCCAGAGTACCCAATCAACAGCAACACTATGCAATTATTATAATCCTGGCTTTTATGATTGGGGGTACTATTTTAAGCTATTTATACCCGGTTAAAGAGGACAGGGTCATAATTTTCCTGGTGACAATAGCTTTGACCTTCTTCCTGGTGCTTGGTTATTTTTTCCCCACCCCTCCCGATACACTGGAGTCAAACATATCCCGAGTCAGTGATTTCTTAGGGTTGGGTTTTTAAAATCAAATTTCAGCTGATTTAACATCTTAAATAGCTTAGTAAATATCATATTAATTCGTTAATAATCATTAACTATCCATTCATCTGGTGCAATTAGGGTATTATTTTCAGGGATTCAAAGGGGTAGTGATTAAGGGCTAATTAATTAGCCATGGTCCGCCTAATACAATGTGCAGTAAATTGAATTTAAATCAGGTGTTAAGATGAGTGACGAAAAATATTTTCAGAATATCACTACACGTGAACGGGCCATATTTGAGGGGGCCATTACCATGGGGGCGCTGTTTCATCAGTTTGTAGGAACACCCGTAAGTATGGGTAGTGCTCCTTCTCTGGAAAAAGCCATGGAACAATCCCTAACATTACAACCATGCATCAGTAGTGTTAAGGTACGAATTGACCGTGAAACGCTTGAAAATGCCGAGAATGAATATGATTATCTTTCCCTCACCGGAGATATGTTAGATGTGAGAGTTTCATCCCAGTACCAGGAAGTGAAGGTGGTGGTGCGCATGCACTACATTGAAGAGCTTCAGTATCCCCTGATGTATGTGGAGGAAGTTGATTAAAAAACTGTGAGAGCTTCATACATATTAGTAGAGACATTAAACTTAAGCAGGTCCTTTGTATGGGATTTTGGTGGCCCCAGTGAAGGATGTAATCATCAACAATTATTTAAAATATCACAGCCAATATTTTATAAAAAAATGGTAGATTTCATGATAACCGTTAATGAGAATCTTTGTAAAGGTTGCAACATCTGCACCGAGTTCTGTCCCCGTAAGGTTTACCGGGAATCCGGACTCCTTAATAAGAAGGGTGTGCAGGTTCCAGTACCTGAAAATGAGGACAAATGCACTCAATGCCAATTATGTGCTATGATGTGTCCTGATCAGGCAATAAGAGTAGATGAAAAAGTGGATGAGAAGGATGAAAACTGAGGATTATTTTATACAGGGTAACGAAGCCTGTGCCAGGGGTGGAATTAAAGCTGGTTGTCGTTTTTTCGCCGGCTATCCCATAACTCCCTCCACCGAGATTGCTGAAGACATGGCAGTATTCCTACCCCGTGAGGGGGGAACATTCGTCCAGATGGAGGATGAAATATCCGCTCTGGGTGCAGTTATCGGGGCAGTGTGGTCTGGTATGAAGGCCATGACTGCCACATCAGGACCAGGATTCTCCCTGATGCAGGAACACATTGGATACGCGGTAATGACCGAGACTCCCCTGGTGATAGTGAACATGCAGCGGGGATCTCCATCCACAGGACAGCCCACCATGGCCAGTCAGAGTGATATGATGCAGGCTCGCTGGGGATCTCACGGAGACTACGAAGTCATAGCCTTATCACCCTCATCAGTACAGGAATGTTTTGATTTTACAGTGGAAGCATTCAACCTGGCAGAAAAGTACCGGGTCCCGGTGATGGTTATGAGTGATGAGATCGTGGGCCATATGAGGGAGAAGATAAATATCCCGGAAAAAGTTAACATTCACTCCAGGCAGATGCCCACCCAGGAACCAGGAAACTTCTTACCATACCATGCAGAGCCTGATGGAACCAGTCCCATGCCTGCATTTGGTGATGGATACAAAATGCACATAACTGGACTCACCCATGATGAAAGAGGATACCCTGATGCTTCAAATCCAGAGACACACGCTAAACTGGTTAAACGTTTATGTGATAAGATATTGCATCACACCGAGGACATAGCACGAATACAAACTGAAAACGTGGATGATGCAGAGGTAATTGTGATCTCATATGGTGCACCCTCAAGATCTGCTCTTAAAGCAGTCAGAACAGCCAGAGAACAGGGTTTAAAAGCGGGATTTATTAAAATGGATGTTGTCTGGCCATTCCCTGATAAAATGATTCAGAAAGCTGTTGAGGGAGCTCAACGAGCAATTGTGGTGGAGATGAACCTGGGACAGATATTCTACGAGGTTCAAAGGATCCTCCCCGGGGTAGATGTGGAGTTGGCACCAAAGATCGGTGGTGAAATGCACCTGCCAGAAGAGATCCTGGGCAGGATAAGGTCAAATTGATATTAATCCAATTGCTGATGATTAAATCCAATTGATGTTATTATTTGACAGATTAATAAATCATCTTAATCAAAAGATTAATCTACTGGGAATTAACCAACTGAATTGGGTGAAATTCACTCAGATTAAAAATTAAATATTATACGTATGATTTCATCCCATGGAGATGGAAAAGATGGACAAAAACAGGGAAAACCGTTTTATGAAGTACTTAAGGAAGGATAGACTTCCCCACATATTCTGCGCAGGATGCGGAAATGGAATTATCATGAACACATTCTTCAACGGCATGGAAATGGCAGAGGTGGACTTTGAAGATGTGATAATGGTATCAGGGATTGGATGTTCCTCCCGAATACCAGGCTATGTTAAATGTGACTCCTTACACACCACCCATGGCCGTCCCATATCATTTGCCACAGGCATCAAACTGGCCAACCCGGAAAACCAGGTGGTGGTATTCACTGGAGATGGAGACGCAGCAGCCATAGGGGGAAACCATCTAATCCACGGAGCACGTCGTAACATCAACCTCACCGTCATATGTATCAACAACAGCATCTACGGAATGACCGGAGGACAGATCAGCCCCACCAGTCCCAAGGGAAGTTACGGATCAACAGCACCATACGGGGCAATAGAAAGGCCATTTAACCTTTCTCGAATGGTTAAAGCTGCAGGAGCTACCTATGTGGCTCGTTGGACCACGGCCCAGCCAGTTCAACTCTCCAACGCCATTAAAAAAGGCCTTCAAAATAATGGATTCTCCTTTATTGAGGTAATTTCCCAGTGTCCCACCTACTTTGGCCGTAAGAACAAGATGCGCACTCCGGTGGAAATGATGAAATGGATGAAAGAGGAGAGTATTGTTAAAAAAAGAGCAGACAAGCTTTCTGAAGAGGAACTGGAAGGGAAAATTATAGTGGGAGAATTCCAGAACAAAGAAGAAGCCGAATTCTCAGATAAGATCTGCCAGCTACTGGAAGCTAAATGCACAACTGGAAAACCATCTGCTAGTAGATCAGCATACCAGGGGGATTAAATTTGCGTAAAGAAATAAGAATAGCTGGATTCGGTGGTCAGGGAGTTATACTGGCTGGAATAGTCATAGGTAAGGCTGCAGCCCTATACGATGGATTACATGCAGTTCAAACCCAGTCATATGGTCCTGAAGCACGTGGAGGTGCATCCAGAACCGAACTAGTCATCAGTGATGAGGAAATTGACTATCCTAAAGTGCATCATCCGGACATATTTGTGGCCATGTCCCATGAAGCCTTAATAGCTTACCTTGATGGATTGAAACAGGGAGGGATCCTCATAATTGATCCAGACATGGTAATGGAGGATAAGATTCGCTCATTTGTGGAAGAACATGATATTAAAGTTTACCATGCACCAGCCACCCGCACTGCTGATGAAAAGGTAGGGTTGCGGATAGTGGCCAATATCGTAATGATCGGTGCTATCACTGGCTTCACCAAGGTCATATCGGAGGAATCAGCTCGAAAAGCCATAGCTGCAAGCGTTCCTCCGGGAACTGAGGAAAAAAACCTGTCTGCTTTTGAAGCCGGAATGGAACTTTCCACTCAGGAGGTGTAGAATTTGAAGATCCATGAATACCAGGCCAAAGAGATTTTTCGTGCAGGTGGGATACCCACACCACAGAGTATAATGGTGGAAACTCCTGAAGAAGCTCAAAAAGCAGCTGAAACTATTGATAAATCAGTGGCCATAAAATCTCAAGTTCTTATAGGGGGAAGAGGTAAAGCAGGGGGTATTAAATTCGCTGAAAATCCCCTATTCGCTTATCAACTTACCAAAGAACTTTTAGGAACAGATATCCGGGGAGAAACTGTCCAAAAAGTATTGGTTGAGGAAATGCTTGATATTCAGAATGAATTTTATTTGAGTGTGGCAGTGGACCGATCCGCCCGCCAACCCCTAATAATGGCCAGTCAGGCTGGTGGGGTGGATATTGAGGAAGTAGCCCGTAAAGCCCCTGAAAAAATATTTAAATATCATCTGGACCCCCTGGACGAATTCATGCCCTATCAGGCACGGGAAATAGCACGTAAAATGGGACTAACCAACGATCTGATATCTCCAGTTGGAGGGATCATCTGGAAACTTTACCAGATATTCCAAAGGTACGATGCCAATATAGCAGAGATAAACCCCCTGGTCCTCACCAGAAAGGGAATTATTGCTGCCGATGCTAAACTGGACATTGATGATGATTCCCTGTACCGTCATCGGGACCTGGCACAGCTTAAAACTGAACCCAGTGATGAATTTGCTTACGTGAAACTGGATGGGGATATTGCGGTTATTGGCAACGGTGCCGGTCTAACCCTTACTGGTATGGACATGATCAAACTCTATGGTGGAAAACCAGCCACCTTCCTGGACATCGGTGGAGGAGCATCACAGGAAAACATTGCCAGGGCACTGAACCTGGTCATCTCCAATCCCCAGGTAAAAGTAGTGTTTTTAAATGTTTTAGGTGGGATCACCCGGGCTGATGATGTGGCTAATGGTGTTATCACCGTGTTAGGAAAATCAGAACGAGAAGTACCATTGGTCATCCGACTCACCGGGACCAATGAAGAAGAGGGTCAGCGCATCCTTACTGCGGCAGGAGTTAGTTATGAAACTTCCATGGAAGCCGCTGCCAGGAAAGCGGTTGAAATATGCAATGATTTAGATTAATTTTATCTATTTCAATTAATTACTATTTTTTATTCATTATTTCTTTTCAACATTCACTTTCAAAATTCAAAAAAAGGATTGTATTTCTTTATTCCCATTCAATTTTCTCATATTATTTTTATTAAACTCATCTTAAACCTGTGTTTTTATCTTAAACTGGGTCTTATGGACACTAGGTGAGCTACCACCATGGCAGATAAGAATATGAATATAATCATGGCTGATCCATTGATGGTCCTGTTGAATAGGAAAAGTCCGATAATGGTTTGGGCCATGAATGCGGTTAATGCACCAATTAAGAGTGCTTCTCTTCCCAGATATCTTCTACTTCCCACTCTTCTCTTACTACGGTATTTGCGGAGCACGTAAAAACCACTGCACATAACAAAGGCACACCAACATAGTAAGGCGAACAGACCACCATATCCAAAGTCAAAGGCCACTCCAAAGATTCCAGGGAGCATATAGTCAATAACATCTTTTTTAACCACTAAAACTCCGAAAAACAGGGGGAACGGTAGAGTGAAGGTGTTTATCATGTTCATGGGCAGTGAAAGATAGCCGTCAGAACCACCCAGACAGTTTGCTGCCCAGTAACAGGATCCTTGAACGTGTCCCCAGAGTTGTGTGTTTTTAACGACCATTTTAAGGCTGGGAATAGCATATTCCTCTATTCTGGTTAACCTAAGTAGGGGGCTAAGTACTGAAGCATTTAACACTCTTGAAAGTATTTCCAGGATGGCAAAACCACCAAAGGCTGCTGCTGCAACGGTCATAATCCTTTTCCGCGTGATTTTAACACTTCTTCGGAAGCTTTTGGACATTATGAAATAACCCAGGAACCATCCCAGGAACCATAATATCAGGAATGAACGGTGCATCAAACCTCCAGCAACGGCTATCACGCCGAAAAGGACCAGTGAAAGGGCAGTGATTGAAGTTGATTTAATTTCAACTTCGCTTAACAGACTGGCTGATGCAGAAAGGGTTACCCATGCAAAAACCGCCAGCGGGCCGAAGGGATGGGTGAACTCCTGATGGGAAACATAGGGTAAGAATAGAAGGGCAGAATCAATACTGAAAATCCCAGCCAGGAACATGGTCAAAATAAGGGATAAGAAAAGTACCATGCTCAGAGTAAAGGGAATGATATTTATAAGCAGTAAAACGCCCATATGTATTATCACGGCCACTTCTAATATGAACTGTAAATGGTTTTGGGCGATTAACATGATTATCACTATTTTTTGTATCTATATAGATGATTATAAATTTAATACAGGATTCAGTGAATGGATGTAGGTATTTGTCATTGATCTTTAGATGAATGTGGGGTATTCTAATGAATACTCATAGGATCATATATTCAGATTGCCTGGAGATAGGTTACTGTTAATCTGATTGAGGTGATCTTGGTTTTTAAGCTAAGTTACTGATCACCTGTTTTCACTTTGTTTATGAATTTTCAATTACCTGATTTTTCCTCACTGTGGGAATTGCTTAATCCTAAATTGTGTGAATTTCTTAATGGCCTTAATTTAATACACTATCTTAATTAATATGTTAATTCAAACTTCGACTTATTTTGGATTGCCTTTCACATTCTTTAACATTAAGCAATGACCATCTTTTTTAATGACCATCATAAAGGTAATCTCACATCTTTAATGGCATTATCTGGATCTATTATTTATAATGATCTTATCCGAATAAGCTCATTATGTAATCAACGAAACTCTGCAGATAATTCTTTATCTGATCCAGTATTCCCTGGGATTGGGTGGCCTGTTGTGTTGCTGCTTGAAGTTGATTCTTGAAATCAGTAAGACTACCCTGGACTTTCTGAGAGTTAGCAAGGGCATTGGCTATGTCCTGAGCCTGCTGGTCGCTTAAATTAATGTTCAGACTATTGGCCACATTGATAACTATGACTTTTATCTGAGCAGGGTCCTGTAAATTCTGTTTTTCAACTTCCTGCTTGGCTTTGTCAAAGAGTTCAGCTATTTTATCCGGACTCTGACCAGTCTGATTGGCAATCTGGGTTTCAGTGTAAAGTTCTTCAGTGGCAGCTTTTTTCGCTTCTTCAGGTATGGGGGCACCCACTGCAACTTCGTAGGATTCTAAAACCCCGGTGAGTGCTGATTCTCCGGTAGCGCTAACTGGTGAGGTAACCACCACATAACCGTTTTCAATCCCTGTGGATTTTAAGGCATTGGCATACATTTTAGAGGTTACTGTGTTTATTTTACTGGTGTCCACAATGATTTTGATACCCTGACTGTAACTCAAGTCCACCAGTGCACAGGAAAATATTTGATTAGAATTGTAGGTCCGGCCTGTGATATTCTTGGCGATCTGGTTCACCTGTGAGGCAGTTACAACCTTGGTATTGGAGTTATTCAAATTTTTATCGGTGTGGGATTGGAAGTAACTATTCACTGTACTTTTGTAGGTGGGGTTATTGTAAGTTGTCTCTCCATAGGTGATTGCAAAACCAGATGTACTTGCACTGTATATGGGACCTAAAAATGCTATTAATATTATTAAAGCCAACAACAACCTTTTCATCCTACCACTCCCTTGAATTTTAATTTAATCAATTTAATTTTATTTTGTTAATCTTAAACTTGACAATTTTTTCATTCATTCCCATATATGTTTAACACCTAATTAAATCTATGGGAAAATTATGATTTAAAACTGTCATTGGGTTCCTGTGACACCTTCCTTTGGATAATGAAGGGAATAAAAAAAGAGTATGATAGAATATTTATTACATATTAAGATATTGTACTCATAATTCCATTATATTGATATATATAATAAGTTTTTACAACAATTTCAATTTTTTTACAACAATTTTACAACAAATTCATTAATAAGAGAATTAACCAGTATTCAGGCCAGAAGCACCACTCTGCTTTCGGTGGACTGGTCAACGATCTTCCGCCCACATAAACTGGCAATTTCCTGGGCAAAACTCTCAAGCTCCTTGGATCGGGGCATGTTTTCGAATTTCAAACGGTCACGTGAGCTTCCCACATACATATATGCTTTGATCTCCACAAAATCAGGATCACTTCTTTCGATGATACGGGCATATTCCTCTGGATTGGTCATATTATAATCAGCAACACTGGTCATCCGGATCACGGTGCGACAGTTGAAACTGGATAAAAGATCCAGTGAATGGTTTAATTTCTCCCAACCGTCCTTGATCTGGGGATCGCAGAGTTTCTTATATATTTCACTGTTGGGGGCATCCAGGGACAGGTACAGTTGAGTTGGTTCTGGATCCAGGTTTCCCAGTTTATCCGGACTGAGACCATTACTGACCAGGAATGTGGTGAACTGCCTCTTTTTGTATTCTTCCAGGAGCTGATTGATGGATGGGTATAATAATGGTTCACCTGCCAGTGATATGGCGGCATTGGTGGGGTCCTGGGCTTCTGATATTTTTTCTGGGTTGGCACCGGGATTGCCAAAGTAGCCTACCAGCAGCTTACGCTGGGCCTTTATACATTCATCTATAATTTCTCCAGGATCATCGAAGTCTTCCTTCCAGGTGGTGTTGGTGATGGCAACATCCCTCCAGCAGAAAAGACATTTATGATGGCAGAAGGGAATGCTGGGTGACATCTGCAGACAACGATGGCTTTTTATACCGTAGAACTTTTCTTTATAGCAAACACCCTCATCCATGATACTTTTTTTAGTCCAGTGACACACTTTGGCTGCTGCATGTCTTTGTGAACCTACAAAACGATATCCTTTCTTTTCCAATGATTGAATGGCCTGATCTGATAGTGGCATTTTCCTGTTTCACCTAATTAATTCTTTAATTTCTAGATAATGATCATGTGATTATGGATGGTACATCTAGTAATCATTTTACATCGGGATTAGCTCTAATTATAAATATTAATGTCTACATTAACCATTCGATTTCTACAGTAGATTATCCATGATCTCTACAGTAGATTATCCATAGTATCTACAGTAGATATATTCATGGTCCTGAGTAGAACATCACAATGTCATTTATTTGGAAATACTCATGGTAGTTCCTATAACATATTGGTTTTGAAGGGTATGCAAATTGTTATATTAATATGTTTAAAAGATGTGGGTTGTAGGTTACTTGCTAATCACTTAAATATAGTATAATTCATGAGAGGTATTATTCGATTTTAGATGATAGGGAAGGGTAGTTAAGTCTCACAGGGGTGCCGGAACATACCTTCCGGCAATTTGTTATTAAAAATTCCATTTTAAATGGGTTAAAATTATTAATAGAAAAGAATTCGACCTCAATTGTTAAAAAAGGCCTTAAAATCTCTTAAATTCTGTTAAGATTCATATAAACCTTATTTAGCAAAAACTCGTGATTTGGGGGTCTTTAATCATTTAAAGTTTGATTAATTCCATTTTATCCCTTATAAGGACGTATATCCCTCATATATAATGGAATTGCATAAGCTTATTTTGGGGAAATGGGCTTTAAATAAAGGTGATTTACTAAAAATACTAAAGGAAGCAGCCGGTCCCAGATCATTAAGTTAAATAACCTCATAGTGGGTCTTAAATCCTAAAAAAAGCCCCCTACGGTCCTTTTTTCAAGAATTTTTTCGAAACCTTTATAAGCTATGTTGTTTCCATCATAGAGTAGTCCAAGAGAGTCCCATAAACTCGATTTTATGGGGCACGGAGGCGGTATAATTAAGCGAGTGAAGCGAAACTCTACCTATGCAATATTATGTATGTTGTGTATGGTTGTTGCGGCAGTTCCGATTTCGGGTGCTGTGGGTGACCAGAATGTTGATACAAATGGTGAGAATTTTGCCAGTGGTTTGACTGTTGGGGTTACGGGTGCTGAGGTTCAAGAGGCTCAGTCTGTGATTGCAAATAATAAGCCTTTTGGTGAGAATTCAACTAAAATTTTAGGAAAT